>DASWYF010000004.1 GCA_036405135.1 Verrucomicrobiia bacterium
TACCCCCGCATTCGATGTTCGATGTTCGATGTTCGATGTTCGATGTTCGATGTTCGATGTTCGATGTTCGATGTTCGATGTTCGATGTTCGATGTTCGATGTTCGATGTTCGATGTTCGATGTTCGATGTTCGATGTTCGATGTTCGATGTTTCTCCACCGCTACGCAATGATCTCCTTCACCACATGTCCATGCACATCCGTGAGCCGGAAGTTCCGCCCATCATAACGGTACGTCAGCTTCTCATGATCGAGACCTAGCAGATGCAAGATCGTCGCGTGCAGATCGTGCATGTGCACCTTGTCCTGCACCGCGAAATGGCCGAACTCATCCGTCTCACCGTAGCTGAAGCCCGGCTTCACACCGCCACCTGCGAGCCAAACGGTGAACCCGTTCGCATTGTGATCGCGACCCGTGCCGTTCTTCTCCGCATACGGCGTACGACCAAACTCCGCGCCCCACCACACGATCGTATCTTCCAAGAGCCCGCGCTGCTTCAAATCCGCCAGCAAGCCCGCGATCGGCTTATCCACCGCGCGCGCGTGCTGCTCATGCTTCGGCAAATTCGAGTGCTGATCCCACGCCGGGTTCGCCGTGTTATCACCGTAAGTCACCTGGATGTAGCGCACGCCGGATTCCGCCATGCGCCGCGCCAACAGGCATTGCCGCCCGAAATTATCCGTATCCTTCTCACCGATGCCGTACAGCGCCAGCGTCGCCGGAGATTCATTCGCGATGTCGATCACGCCCGGTGCCGCACCCTGCATGCGCCACGCGAGTTCGTATGAGTTGATCACCGCTTCCAGCTCGCTGTTGCCCGGATGCTGCTTCAACTGCTCTGCATTCATCGCTTGCAACAAGTCAAACTGCCGCCGTTGCGACGCCATGTCGAACCCGCCATTCTTAAGATTCCGGATAGTAGCCTCAGCCGCAGGCGCACCCGCCTTGCCCAAGGCCGTGCCCTGATAAACCGGCGGCAGGAACGCCGTGCCAAAATTCCTCGGCCCACCATTGCCGCTCGACGGACTGATCGTCACAAAGCCCGGCATGTTATCATTCTCCGTGCCGAGACCATACGTGATCCATGACCCCATCGAAGGCCGGATGAAATTCGTTGCCCCCGTGTGCAAGAACAACGTCGCCGGACCATGCGCGATGCCTTCCGTCTGCATGGACTTGATGAAGCACAGATCATCCGAGTGCTTCGCCGTTTCCGGGAACAAGTCAGACGCCCAACGCCCGCACTGTCCGTATTGCTTGAAATTCCACAACGGCTTCTGGATGCGTTGGGACGATGCCGCCTTGGTGCCCGAGTTCGCGATCTTCCGCGAATCCATGAAATCCCGCATCTCGCCATCGCGCTCCGTGAGGATCGGCTTGTAATCGAACGTATCGACATGGCTCGGCCCGCCCTGCATGAAGATGAAGATGACGCGCTTGGCCTTCGGCTTGAAATGCGGCGTCTTCGCCGCGAGCGGACTCTGCGCCAGCGCGGCCCCCGCCTTGTTCGCCATGCCCGCAAGCGCGAGGTAACCGAACCCGCACGCGACTTTCTTCAGCGCGTTCCGCCGGGACTGCATGTAAGGCATCAGCATATTTCGTCCTTCTCTCGATCAATTCAAATACCGGAAATCCAAGCTCGCGAACAACACCTGGTAGAACTGCCCCCAGGCTTCCAACGCTTGCTTGCCATCACCCGCTTCCGTCACAAATTTCAACGCCACTTCGCGCTCGCCGGAAGTGGGTGAGCGCCCCAGCGCACTGCGATACGCCCGCTCGATCTTCGCGCGATCGTCGCCACCTTCCGTCAGCAGCTTCTTCGCCGCCAGTTGCGCCTGCTCCACCACGAACGGATGGTTCATCAGATAGAGCGCCTGCGGTGCCACCGTGCTCGTATTGCGCTTGCCCACCACCACGCTCGGGTCCGCGAAATCGAACACCTCGAAAATATCCGGCAACGAATTGCGCAATACCGGCATGTAAATGCTGCGCCGCGTCTCCTCGTGCTTGTAATTATAATCCGCGTTCGTGTTCGGCTTCATCGTCGGACCACCCTTCGCTTCCAAGTTCAACTGACCGCTCAAGCTGATGATCGTATCACGGATCTGCTCCGCTTCCAACCGGCGACGGTTCGCATGGCTCAGCAACTTGTTCTCCGGGTCCGCTTGCTTCGCCGCCTCGCTTGCCACCGAGGACATCTGGTAAGCACGTGACAACATCAGCTCCCGCACCAGCTTCTTCGTGGACCAACCCTCCTCCATGAATTTCACCGCCAGATGATCGAGCAGTTCCGGATGTGTCGGAACATCGCCCGTGGTGCCGAAATTATCGACCGAGCGCACCAGACCTTCACCGAAGAGCCAGTGCCAGGCGCGGTTCACATACACGCGAGCTGTGAGAGGGTTGTTATTGCTGGAGAGCCACTCACCGAATTCCAAACGCCCGCTCTGCTTCTCCGGGATCACCGGAGCCGGCCCATGCATCGCCACCTGCATGAAGCCGCGTGGCACCTTCTCGCCCAGCGTATGCACACTGCCACGGATATGGACAAACGTATCACCCGGCTCCTTCTCTTCTTCCACCGACATCACCTTGGGCCTTACCTCTGCGGATTCTGTCAGCCGCTTCATCTCCGCCTCCATGCGCTTCACTTCCGCGTTCATCGCCGCCAGCTCCGCATCCTTCTTCTTATCTTTCTCGCTGCCCGAACCCGTCGGGGCCGTCACGATGTTCGCGTTCGCCAAGTCCTCCACCGGGATGAACTGCACCGCATCCGCACCCACCACACCATCTGTGCCCTCATTCGATACCAGCACAAAACCCGCGCCGCTCTTCTCGAAGCGATGCCGCCCCAGCGAGACAAACCGTCCCATGATCGGCGGCACTTCTTTCTGGTTCACTTGCAAATAGACTTCGCCATCCGCCGTGAGAATCGTCACCGGTACGCTCGCCGAACGATTCACCGCATGCACATAAGCCAGGCGCACCTCGTAGTTGCCGTTCTTGCGGATGTCCGGCACGAAGGTCAGCGTCTTCTTGCCCTTGTCACTGTCGCCATCATGCAGATAACCGCTGCCCACGAACGATTTCGTATACACCGAATGAGTCCACTCACCCACTTTCTTCGCCTGCTCATCATCCACCACGATGCCCGGCAGATCTCCCGGCGCTAAAATCTTCGGCGTCTTCTCCGAACCCTTGTCGATATTCGCCGCCACCATTTTGTTCTGTTTCGCCTTCAGGTCCTTCAATTCCTTCTCCAGCGCCGCCACCGCCTTCTCATGCGCAACCGCTTTTGCCTCCAAATCCGCTGGCAAGGGCGCACCCACCTCCACCCAGCGCGAGACATTCGCCGTCTCCAGCGAACGCGTGCTGCGCAGGATGCCCGCCATCGCGTAATAATCTTTCGTCGGGATGGGATCGAACTTGTGGTCATGGCACCGCGCGCAACCAAGCGCCTGCCCCATAAACGCCTTGCCGATTGTATCCAATTGCTCATCCACCACATCCATCGCGAGCTGCTTCTTGTCCTGCTCCTCCAGCGTCGTATTGCCCATCGCCAGAAACGCCGTGCCCAAAATCTGACGCTGCCGCTGCTCGATGCTGCCCGTCATCAAGTCACCCGCCACATGCTCCTGCACGAGCTGATTGAACGGCACATCCAGATTGAACGAATCGATCACGTAATCCCGATACTTCCACGCTTCCTTGTAAACCAATCCGCGCAAGGTAACCGACTCCGCATAACGCACCACATCCAGCCAATGCCGCCCCCAACGCTCACCAAAGTGCGGCGACGCCAGCAACCCATCCACCAGCTTCTCATAGGCATTCGCGGATTTGTCATTCACGAACGCATCGATCTGCTCCGGCGTCGGCGGCAATCCGATGAGATCAAAGTAAACGCGCCGCACCAAAGTCTCCTTATTCGCATCCGCACTCGGCTTGAGATTCTTCGATTCCAACTTCGCGAGCAGAAACTTATCCACGTCCCCACGTGACCACGCCGCATCCTTCACTGATGGAACTGTTCCTTTTTGCGGCAGCTTGTAAGCCCAGAAATTTCTACCTTCCTCCACCGTCATCCCGCTCTTCGCCAGCGTCACCTTATGCGTGCGCGGGTCCGGCGCGCCCATCTTCACCCACTGCTCCAGCGCCGCGATCTCCGCTTGCGGCAGCTTGTTCTTCGGCGGCATCTGGAAGTCCGTGTCGTGATACTGCACCGCCTTGATCACCAAAGATTTTTCCAGGTCTCCCGGAATGATCGCCGGTCCCGTATCGCCACCCTTCTTCCACCCCTCCGCCGTATCCAGCAGCAAACCGCCCTTCACCTTTTTATCCGCCGCGTGACATTCATAACAACGCTCTGCCAAAATCGGACGGATTTTCTTTTCGAAAAAGTCCACGCCCGCAGCATCTTGCGCAGCCGCGTCCGAAACGGACAGCGCCGTAAGGCTTAGGCCAACGAGGGAAAATAGAACACGAAGCCGGTCAGAGAGACCGACAGCAGACCTAGGACTTTGGTCACACTGCAGGGGCATTTCACGAGTATAAGTCCTTGCGCTGGAAAAATGGACAAAAATTTTCAGGAAAGAGAACCGATGGGCTAGGCAGGTTCATTCCTTCCCCATGATATACTCACTCGGCGACATCCCCTCCAACTGCCGGAACGTCCGCGAGAACAACGCCAGACTGCTGAACCCGCACTGCGCCGCGATCGCCGTCAATGAGAGATTCGTATGCCGTAACAGATCCTTCGCGCGATTGATCTTCAACCGCCGCTGATACTCGCGCGGCGTCATCCCCTTCTGCTGTTTGAAGAGCCGCCCCAAATGCACCGGATGATACCCCGTCTTCTCCGTGAGTTCCTTTGAGCGCATCCGTTTCACCCGGTCTTCCGCCAATGAAATCTCCATGAACCGCACCGCCTCTGCCGCATCCGATTGCGGCGGATGCTGCGTGCCCTCCAGCAGATTTGCCAGCAGTTGCAGCAACAGTCCCGAAGACTCCAACCGCGAATAAACCGACTGTTGTTCAAACAACTCGATGATCCTCAATAACTGCTGCTTCGCCTCCCCAAACACTTTCGGATGCAACCGCCCCTTCAACGAAAAGCCCGCCTCCGCAAACACATCCCGCTGGATCCCCGGATGCCTGGCATCCAAGAATCCCGCTGGTGCCATCGGCAGATCCGCATAACGCGCATGGAACACCGCATCGAAATGCACATACGGCACCCGCATCTGCGGCGGCGCGAACCCCTCCAGCACATGCGGCACTCGCGGCGGCACACAATACCATCCACCAGCCTCCAACGGAACCGTCACTTCATCAAAGACCAGTTCACCGCGTCCGCTCTCCACCTGGAACAAAAGAAAATCTCGCAACACCCGCCGCTCCACCCGCCAGGCATCCCGCACCGGATTCGCCGCAAAGCGAACGAACGGACTTAACCCCTGAAGCAATTGCGCACGCGAAATCATTATATTTAAGCCACAGATTTACACAGAAGAAACACAGATAAGGGATTAAAGAAACAGCGTTTCGAAACAGCATTCTTTTTGTGCCTTCTGTGCCTTTTTGTGGCCAATCTCTATCCGTGTATATTCTGTGCTCAATCCGTGGTTAAGAAACCTCCTTCGCCGGAGGTATCGGCTGCTTCAAATACTCCAACTGACAAGGCCGACACAGATCATACTTCAACTCCACGTGCACATCCCGCATCGCCTCTGCTTCAGTCTGCTCAGAGGCCGCAGCCAGTGCTTCCCGCACTGCGGCCTGAGCATCCTCCCGCAACTCCTCCTCCGTGATCTCCAAAGGATCAGCCGCCGCCGTCACTTGGATGTTCACCACATAACGCGGCGACCCTTTCGGCAGCGGACGATAACACCGGTCACAGATATGCGTGATCATATTGGTCAGTTCCGCCTCGTCATCCCGCAAGCGGGACGGCTACGATTCAATAATCCAGCTCGATCGCCACCGGGCAATGATCCGAGCCCATGATGTGCGGCTTGATCCAAGCTTTTTTCAAACGCTTGCGCAGCTTTTGCGAGAGGCAGAAGTAGTCGATACGCCACCCGATGTTACGCTCGCGAATGCCCGGGCGATAGCTCCACCAGGAGTAATGACTCGGCCCTTTCTCGAATTCGCGGAAGGTATCCACATAACCGAGCGCGAGCGTTTCGTCGAAGCTGTTGCGCTCCTCGATGGTGAAGCCCGCATTGCGCACATTGGTCTTCGGATTCTTCAGATCAATCTCCTTATGCGCCACATTCAAGTCGCCGCAGAAAATGACCGGCTTGCTGAGTTCGAGTTTCTTGAGGTGATTGCGAAATGATTTGTCCCAGATGTTCGTGCGGTAATCGAGCCGTTCCAGTTCGCGCTGGGAATTCGGCGTGTAAACGCAGACGAGATGAAAATCCTTAAACTCGGCGTTCACGATGCGCCCCTCGGTATCCACCTCTTTCTGACCCATGCCGTAAGTGACGTTCTGCGGCTTTTCCTTCGTGAAGATGGCGGTGCCGGAATAACCCTTCTTCTCCGCCGAGTTCCAGAATTGGTGATAATCCTTCGGCCAAAGCATATCGACGACCTGACTTTGCTCCGCCTTCGTCTCTTGCAGGCACAGGATCTCCGGCTTCGAGCTGCCCATGAAATCCAGCAGACCTTTGCCGAGCGCCGAGCGCACACCGTTGACGTTCCAAGAGACGAGTTTCATGCGAAGGAAAATGCCAAGAGGCGCGGGCTTAAAGAAGAAGTTTTTTCAGACACAGATGGAACACGGAAAGACACGGATGAGAAACTGTCAATTAGCTTTCTCGCGCATGACAGCTGGCGCAAGATTTTATGGCTGCACGTCAGTCGCATACTTGCTCCACACCTGTTGAGATCGCTGGTAATCTTCGGTCAAAACCTGCTCCGCCGGGTCATAGCGGATGATGTTCTGTGCATAGCATTCATTCAGACCCGCCAAAAAATTTCGGAAGGATGTAAAATAGATGTAATGGCTGTCTTCCGCCATGTGATAGAAGAAATGCCCCGGCTTGGCCGTTTTGGCGGTATCCAGAAAATAGCCATCAGACGCACCATCTCCAAATATCGGCAGCCAACCGCGTTGATGGCCGAGGATGAATTCATCCAAAACACCTCTGGGCTGGGTCATTTTATTGATCATCACGGCGTCTTCCAAAGACTGAAAGTAATGTCCTGGGATGATCTCGTTGGTGCTGCCAGATGGCTGGCCATTTCGCCACTGATACAGTGCGCGGATATCAGGCGGCAGGGTTAAGCCATGCTTCCGTTCGATTTCCAGAATGGCTTCAGGTGAAAGACCAGGCTTCAGTTCCGCCAACCCTTGCGGGGCTTTGGTTTGGAGTTCTAATTCAAGTTGAGCCAACAGATTGGTGACATCAGTCTGTATCTCAGGCGGCAATGCGGGGGGAGAGGGGTAAAACATCATCCGCCCCGCCAGTCCCGGCCCAAATCGAAACACTGCCAGGAGCAACGCGAAGCCGAGCACAGATGTGATGCTTAATAATAGCAATACTCGACGTTTGGTTATGAATGAATCTGGCGACATACCCTTTGCTTTGCGTCACCAATTTAGCGATTGGTTTGTGAGATGCCAAGCAGGCAGAAATCATAAAATACCCAGTGCTGCGTCTTGCGTGAATAAGCGGTCATCTCTACGCTTCCAATCTCAGCCAAGTTCGTTATGAATACGCGCCCAATCGCCTGTTGGTTGCTCTCTATTCTAGCCCTGCCGCTGGCAGTTTGCGCGGCAGAGATCAAGCGCTCTCCTGCTATCGATACCAACTATCGCGCTGCTGCCATTCAAGTGCCTGAAGGTTACGTAGCGGAGTTGGTAGCAGGGCCGCCTTTGGTGCGGCATCCGATGATGGCGGGGTTTGATGATCGGGGGCGGCTCTTCATCTCCGAATCTGCCGGGCTGAATCTGAATAACAAGGAACTCGACGCGCAGACGCCGAATTACATCTCCATGCTGGAGGATACGGATGGCGATGGCTTCTTCGATAAATCCACGGTGTTCGCGGATAAGATGACGTTCCCGCAAGGCGCGCTCTGGTATCGGAATGCACTCTACGTCTGCTCGCCACCGGGACTGTGGAAGCTGGAGGATCTGGACAATGACGGGAAGGCGGAGAAGCGCACGTTGATTGTGGGTGGTTTTGAATACACGGGTAATGCGGCGGATGTGCATGGGCCGTTCCTTGGACCGACGGGGCGCCTCTATTGGTGTCACGGGCGCAAGGGGCATGAGGTCTACAACAAAGACGGCACGCTCGTCTCGAAGGGCAAAGGTGCGCGCATCTGGTCGTGCCTGCCGGATGGGAGCGATGTGCAGGTCTTCGCCGGTGGTGGCATGGATAACCCGGTGGAGCTCGTCTTCACCGAGGCGGGCGACATGCTCGGCACCGTGAATCTTTTCCACGGACGTCCGCGTGGCGATGTGCTGGTGCATTGGCAATACGGCGGCGTCTATCCACGCGATGACATCGGCGGTGTGCTAGATGAATTCGTGCGCACGGGCGATCTGCTGCCGGAGGTGCATAACTTCGGTCACATCGCCATCTCCGGTTTCAATCGCTATCGCTCGGAAGGTTTTGGGAAGAATTTTAAGGACAACCTCTTCGTCACCTTCTTCAACACGCACAAGGTGAAGCGCGTGGTGCTGGAGCGCAGCGGCTCCACTTACAAAGCCAGTGAGCACGATTTCCTCAGCTCCGACAGCCTCGATTTTCATCCCACGGATGTTTTGGAGGATGCCGATGGCAGCCTGTTGGTCATCGATACCGGCGGCTGGTTTCGCAATGGCTGTCCGACTTCCCAGATCGCCAAGCCCGATGTGCGCGGTGGCATCTATCGCATTCGCAAAGTGGATCAAGCCAAGGTGGCGGATGCGCGCGGGCAGAAGATTGATTGGAAGCAACAGACGTCCAAGCAATTGGTGAAGTTGTTGGATGATGCGCGGTTTGAGGTGCGAGATAAGGCGGTGGATGAGTTGGCGATGAAGTTGAAATCCGGCAATGAAGAAGATTTTACGGCTCTTTATCGTGGGTCCGAAGAGTCCGAAATGCGGTTGCTTGTGGGAACAGAACGTCAACAGATGAATATCGTGTGGGCGCTCAGCCGCAATCGCTTGTCGGAAGAATGGAAAGAGCTGTCACAGTGGTGGGTGCCGGGAGGTCCGGTTGGAAAACAGGCTTGGTACCATGCCTTGCGCGAAACGAGCACCAAGCCAACGGTTGATTGGCAGATATTAAAGGAGGAACCACCTTATGTGCGGCGCGAGGCATTCAGCGCTTTCGCCAAGAGCAGATCGTATCCGGTCAATTTCGTGTCAAACCCGGCACTGCCTGAGGTTTCAGGTCTGGCAACGGCGACTGGATCGACGGGATTCCTGTATGCTGACCGCTTGGAGGAGCATGCGGGCTTGTATGCACTCTATCGTGCCCGGCCCGTGGATGGCTTGAGTCGCCTTCTTTCCGATACTGCTTTAATCAAGAGGTTGCCGCAGATGCATCGTCGCGCCATGTTCATGCTCGATCAGATGGACACGAACGCCATCAGCGCAGAGTTGGTGATCAAGGCATTTGATTCCGATGATAATGACGTAGTTAAAACCGCCACGCAGATCGCTACGCGTCATCCCGAGTGGGCACCGATCTTTGCTGCGAAGTTGGAAGAATGGCTGGCCATTCCTCGCATCACGGATCGTCAGCTTCTGCCTTTGTTTGAGCTGACGCCGCGTTATTTGAAGAATGAGGCCATGGCTGTTGCATTGGGCAAGTTGTTGCAGGATGACAATCAGGCGACGCCTTTGCTCATCACGAAGGCGACGGGGGTGAAGTTGCATCCTTCATGGAAAGAGCCTTTGGCGCGGCGGTTGGGCAACACGAACAACAGCGTGGCGGAGAATGCCTTGGCGGCGATAGCAGCGGTCGGTGGGGCGGCGGAGTTCAAGCCGCAGCTCGAAGCCACGGCGACGAATGAGGCGATGCCGGTGGTGGTGCGATTGAAAGCGCTCTCGCTCTCCGCTCCGAAAGGCGCGGCGGTGAGCGATTCTGTTTTCACGCTGTTGAGCGGGCAGTTGCAGCCTGCGAAGCCTGCCGCCGTGCGGACAGAGGCGACGAAGCTGCTGGCTGGTGCTGCATTGAGCCAAGCGCAGTTGCTTGCGCTCGCGAAGCTGCTGCCGCAGTGCGGGCCGGTGGAGTTGCCTGTTCTCATCACCGCTTTTGCGCGGAGTCAGGATGTGGCGGTGGGACAAGGTTTGGTGGCGGGCTTACGTGATGCGAATGGGTTGAACAATGTGAAGCTGGCGGATCTGAACAAAGTATTGCGGGCGTATCCGGAGCCGGTCTTGAGTGAGGCGAACAAGTTGCTGGCTGATCTGGAAGCGCAGGCCAAGGAGCAGGCTGGACGGCTGGCGGAACTGGAGAAAACCATCAGTGGTGGCGATGCCGTGCGGGGGCAGGCGGTGTTCTATTCTGAGAAGGCTATGTGCGCTGTGTGTCATCGGGTGCAGCTCTACGGCGGACAGGTGGGGCCGGATCTCTCGCAGATCGGGCGCATCCGCACGGAGCGGGATTTGCTGGAGGCCATCTTGTATCCAAGCGCGAGCCTGGCGCGGGATTTTGAATCTTACACGGTGGCGATGAAGGATGGGGAGAGTGTTTCGGGTGTCATCCAGAAGGAGACTCCGGAGATGATTCAACTCGCAGGCACGACCGGTCAACCGACGATGATCCCACGCAATACGGTGGCGAGCGTGACGCCGAGTGCGCTCTCCATCATGCCGCAAGGGTTGGAGCAGGCGTTATCCGCGCAGGAGTTGAAGGATTTGGTGGCGTATCTGCGGAGTTTGAAGTGAGGGGGAGTTTGACGCGAATTTCGCTAATTATCGCGAATCAAAAATTAATCTGAACTATCATAGTCCATTTAGTTAAACGGCAGCGGTGTAGTCAGAAACCACCACAAGCAATACCAAACCCAATACCCGACGAATAGCAACCCGCAATTGCAGGCACGATTCCACGAGGGTTTCTGTGAAGTAAACAACCAACGGAAAACGAGCCAAAGTCCGATCACAAAACCGGCAACCATACTGACGGCTTTCGCTTGGGTTGGAATCGGATATTTCAATGCGACGGCAATCACGGGCCATACAGACAATCCGAGGATAAAGTATGAACTCGGCGAAAGCCCTGCTAGTTTGGCATTCACTTGGTTCATGATTAACATGTTGAACCACACTTTCTGTTAATCGGAAAGCTTAAAGCTACCAAAGCAATTCGCGCTAATTCGCGGAATTCGCGTCACCATCTCCTTCTCATTTCACTTGGCAGAGTGGCGCTTATCAGCGAAACACTTCGGCACATGAATACGTCCCTGCAGATCGGAAAATTTTCTTTGGGCATGGGTGACCGCTTCGCGCATCAGGCCAAGGCGCAATTGCGCGCGTGCCAGATGGCGGCGGAAAAAGGCGCGGTGATCGTGCCGGTGTGGAACAAATCGAATCGCGAACATCTCATCGTGGGCTCGGAACCTGCCAGCGTGCGCGCAGCGGCGGATGCGGCGGTGAAGGCGCTCGGCTGGACCACGGAGTATCGCGTGGATGCGGATCATATCCGCCTGAACACGGTGGACCGTTTCATCCCGCACTCGGATTTCTTCACGTTGGATGTCGCGGATTCCATCGGGCACGCGGCGAATCCGGCGGATGTGAAAGCGTTCGTGGCGCGGCATCCGGAGCTGGCGGGGAAGATCGAGATTCCGGGCATCGCGCAGCCGTTCCAGACGGATGCGGCGTATGTGGAGAAGATCGCGGCGAAGTATCTCCTCGCGGTACAGGATGCGGGGAAGATCTATCGCCACATCGTGAGCGTGAAGGGCGAAGGCAAGTTCATCACGGAAGTCTCCATGGATGAGACGGACGCGCCGCAGACGCCGCCGGAGTTGCTCATCATCCTCGCCGCGTTGGCAGATGAAAAGATTCCTGCGCAGACCATCGCGCCGAAGTTCACGGGTCGCTTCAACAAGGGCGTGGATTACGTGGGCGATGTGGTGCAGTTCGAGAAAGAGTTCAATGACGACCTGTGCGTGATCGCCTTCGCCATCAAGAAGTATGGCCTGCCCGCAAACTTGAAACTGAGCGTTCATTCCGGCAGCGACAAGTTCTCCATCTACGGGCCGATCCGCCGGGCGATCGCGAAGCATGGCGCGGGTTTGCACATCAAGACGGCGGGCACGACGTGGCTGGAAGAAGTCATCGGGCTCGCGGAAGCGGATGGTGAAGGTCTGGCGCTCGCGAAGGAGATCTATACGGAAGCGCTCGCGCATGTGGATGAACTCAGTGCGCCGTATGCGACGGTGATCGATATCGACAAGAGCAAGCTGCCTTCCGCCGAGACGGTGAATGGCTGGACCTCCGAGCAATACGTCTCGGCGCTGCGTCACGATCAGAAGAATCCGCAATTCAACATCCACCTGCGCCAATTGCTGCACGTGGGCTTCAAGGTCGCCGCGAAGATGGGTGACCGCTACCTGAACGCCTTGGTGAAGTTCGAGGAGTCCGTGTCACGCAATGTGACGACGAATCTGTATGAGCGGCATCTGAAGCCGTTGTTTGTGGCGTAAGGAATTATTCCTAACAGGAGAGAACGGAGGGAACAGAGCGGAGACGCTTTGTTCCCTTTTTTGACGTTGTCAGGCTAGGTCTGCTCGCGAAGCACGAGTGCGGTCCACCGACACACCTCGTTTTCCTTTTGACGCCACCTCTCCCAATCATCACCATTAATTCCCAAGAGCCCACATCCACCATGCACTACGCCGAATTCAAGGCCCCCGTCCAAAAGCATCTGAAACGGAATCGCAAAGGTGCCACGTGGAATGAACTGCGGGAAAAACTTTCCCTCCCCTACGACCGTCCTTGCCCCGAATGGACCCACCGCTTGGAAAACGAAATCGGCCTAACGCGCAACAAAAGTTCTGGTCGCGCTCTCATCTGGCAACTTTCGAACTCAATTCGTTAAATCAAAGTTTCATCCATCAAACACAATCATATGACCGCGAAGCAACCAGTGGTGCGAAAGAAAGCTCTATGGTATTACGCTTGTCTTGCTGTTGTTCTCACTGTGCTTTCCTTGTGGATGCTTCTTTGGATCTCACGTGAGCCCTTACATTGCCTACGCTGGCGCTTCACAACTCACGATGGAACCTCATTTCAAGAAGACATTTGGCTCACCCCTTTGACTGTCTATCCCTCCGAACCTTGGGCAAACAGGACAGCCAACTTGTCTGGTCAAATCGAAGTCAGTGTTCCTGTTTCTGCCGAACTTCCTTGGTACAAGTTACCCTTTCAAAGTTTTCGCCCCATCAAACGAATTCCTTTAAAAAACGGCCTGCCTCATGGTTCAGTTATCTCTCTCGACGAAACTGGTCATGAGTTCTCCATTCAGCAATATCGTGAGGGCAAAGAGCATGGCATCTACTGTTTCTTCAAGGTCGACGGTAGCTTTAGCCATCTTACCAGTTCAAGAGACGGCGTGATGGACGGCCCCCGCATCTCATGTTGGACCAATGGACTTCTCTCAGGGGCAGACATTTTTTCTAAAGGCAAGAAAACTGGACTGTCCAGAACATGGGATAGGACAGGTAAACTTATTGATGAAGGAACTTTTGACGGTTACCAACCAATCGGCACACACACTTTCTGGCTGCACCATAACAAAGCGAAATCACATGAGATTTTGTATACAACCAATGGAGTTCCCGAAGTAACTACAATTTGGGCATCAGACGGGAGCCAAATCGGCACTGGGACCTATAAGGAAGGCAAAATGTGGGATGGCCATTTCGCACACATTTTCAAAGGTTACGTTGAACTAGACTATTACAGTGAAGGCAAACGCTTGAAATCCAACCTAGAGTGGCTGAGCAAATCCACCAAGCAATGACGGCCTGAATTGCTGGACTGAACCCTACGACCAGTCCACCGAAACCAACTGGCTCCACTTCAAAATCACCGGCTCTTTCGAACGATAACCCTCTCCTTTGGACGTTGAAAGCTGGGTGTTTCTCCCTTGAAACTTCTCTGGAGCTTTGGATTTGGGATTTCCCCTCAATGGCTATGCTCTCTGCCCATCGCATGCTGCCATGAATGCAAGATGTGATCAATGATCTCATCCACACCCACGCCGTGCTTCACCTGCGCGAACACAAATGGCCCCTTGCCGCGCATCTTCTTCGCATCCCGATCCATCACGCCTAGGTCCGCACCGATCGCCGCTGCGAGATCCGTCTTGTTGATCACCAGCAGGTCGCTCTGCGTGATGCCCGGCCCGCCCTTGCGCGGAACCTTGTCACCACCCGCCACATCGATCACCTGGATCGTATAATCCGCCAGCTCCCGACTGAAACACGCCGCCAAGTTATCACCACCGGACTCGATCAACATCAGCTCCGGCTTAAATTTCTTATGCAATTCCTCCAGCGCCAGCAGGTTCGATGAGATGTCCTCGCGGATCGCCGCATGCGGACAACCACCCGTCTCCACCGCACGGATGCGATCTGGCGAAAGCGCCTCATTCTTCACCAGAAACTCGCCGTCCTCCTTCGTGAAAATATCATTCGTCACCGCCGCGATGTTCATCTTCTCGCGCAGCTTGCGACAAAGCTGAAGCATCAACGCCGTCTTGCCACTGCCCACCGGACCGCCCACGCCCACCGTGAACGCACGCTTGTTGAAATCCCGTTTCAACGGCATATCCCGTTCGTCATAGCGCCCCGGATGCTCCATGTTTTCATGCGTATGACCGCCCGGCCCGTGATGATGATTATGGCTCATGTAAAATTAAGATGTCGTGAGGGGTGTCCCCTAATTTCGTAATCGTTCTCGTCCTCGTCGTCCTCGCACTGCCTCGAAATACCAACAGATGCGAAAAGCAGGACAACGCTCCACCACCCTCGCCCCTTGGAGGGGAGAGGGCCGGGGTGAGGGGTGCCCCCATCGTCGTCGTCCCCAATCTCTTTATATTTCCCCGTGAAAAACTCATTTCAAGTTCTCGATCAACTCTGAAACAACCGCGAATACAACCGATCCTGCGCCCCCTGCCACAGATCCAGCAACGGTGCCGTCTGCGCCGCCTCTTCCACCGGTATCTCCGCGCACTCGCCGCTCACCACCTGCGCCTTCGCCGAGAGCCGGTGCTGCATGGACTGCGCCTCCATCGGCCCCACGATGCCCAACCGCACCGCACTTGCCACGATGCCGCGCAAGTAACAGAAAAAGAACAACTGGATGGCATCCTGCTTCTGCAAACCCAATGCCGCCGTCACCGCCCCGAACACCGGCGGCAGATGCCCGCAAAATCCTTCCGCCTCCATCCGCTCCCGCAACCCATCCAGCGCCACCGAAGGAAAACTCCGCTCCGCCGCCATCCAGAACGCCCGCCCCTGCAACCGGCTCGCGCGATTCGTCACATGATTCGTCGTGAACACATCGAACCGCGCATCCAATTCCACCAACCGCTCCGGCTCCTCCCACACCGCCCGCATAAACGGCAATGACGCATACCCAAGCTGCTGCAAACTCGTCTCCGCGAACGCCATCAGATCCGCGCGACTCCGTATCTCCCCATGCTGCCACGCCGCTTCCAGCCCGCCGGAATGCGCGAATCCACCCGTCGGAAACGCCGAATCCGCCAACTGCCAAATCAACCAATCATCATGAAGCCGCATGCTGCTAACCTTTGACACTGCGGTTGAGTGCCCGTGCTGCCGGATTCCAGCCGGCAGTAAGCTGCCTCACGCAACCAGCCGGTTTTAGAAATGATAGCGGGGCCATTGTGTGAGCAGTGTCACTTGCACTTCAAAACAACTGATACCTCTGCGCCAGCGGCAACACCGTCGCCGGCTCGCACTTCAGCAATTCCCCATCCGCCACCACATGATACGTCTCCGGATCCACCGTGATCTTCGGCGTCGCGTCATTCCACTTCATGCTCTTCTTGCTGATATCGCGACAACCCTTCACCGCCTCGATCCGCTTGCTCAACCCATAACCCGCCGCCACACCCTGCTCCGCGCAAAACCTGCTCACGAACGCCAGCGAAGACGATCCCGGTGCTGAACCAAACCCGCCGAACATCGGCCGCATATAAACCGGCTGCGGTGTCGGGATGGACGCATTTGGATCACCCATCTGCGCCCACGCGATAAACCCGCCTTTGATCACCATCTCCGGCTTCACGCCGAAGAACGCCGGACGCCACAAAACCAGATCAGCCAGCTTGCCCACCTCCACCGACCCGATGATATGCCCTACCCCATGTGTGATGGCCGGATTGATCGTGTACTTCGAGATGTAACGCTTGATGCGCACATTGTCATTGCTCCCCTGCTCCCCGCCGAGGCGACCGCGCTGCCGCTTCATCTTGTCCGCCGTCTGCCACGTGCGCGTGATGACCTCGCCGATGCGTCCCATCGCCTGCGAATCCGAGCTCATCATGCTGATCGCGCCCAAGTCATGCAGGATGTCCTCCGCCGCGATCGTCTCGCCACGGATACGGCTCTCCGCGAACGCCACGTCCTCCGGCAAGCTCGGGTCTAGATGATGACACACCATGAGCATGTCCAGATGCTCATCGATCGTGTTCACCGTGTAAGGCTTCGTTGGATTCGTGGAACTCGGCAGCACGTTCAACTCGCCGCAGATGCGGATGATGTCCGGCGCATGCCCGCCACCCGCGCCTTCAGAGTGATACGTATGGATCGTGCGCCCCTTGATCGCCCCGATCGTTGCCTCCACGAAACCCGATTCATTCAACGTATCCGTATGGATCGTCACCTGGATGTCTTCTTTATCCGCGACCGTGAGGCAACAATCGATCGCCGCCGGAGTCGTGCCCCAATCCTCATGCAGCTTGAGTCCGATAGCTCCACCCAAAATCTGATCCGACAATCCTGCGGCCAACGCCGTGTTTCCCTTGCCCGTGAAACCGAAGTTCAACGGCAACTGATCCACCGCGCGCAACATGTTGCGCAGATAGAACGCGCTCGGGGTACAAGTCGTCGCGCAAGTGCCCGTGGCTGGTCCCGTACCTCCACCGATCATCGTCGTCAACCCCGCCGCGATCGCTTCATGCGCCTGCTGTGGACAGATATAATGGATGTGAGTGTCCAGTCCACCCGCCGTCAAAATCAGCCCCTCACCCGCGATGACTTCCGTGGTCACACCCACAATCATGTTCTTCGTCACCCCAGCCATCACATCGGGATTGCCCGCCTTGCCGATACCCGCGATCAGCCCGTTCTTGATGCCGATATCCGCCTTGAAGATGCCGGTATAATCCACCACCAGCGCATTAGTGATGACACAATCCAGCGCCTCCGCCTGACTTACGCCTGCCGCCTGCCCCATGCCCTCGCGGATGACCTTGCCGCCGCCGAATTTGCATTCGTCACCATAGACGGTGTAATCCCGTTCCACCTGCAGCACGAGTGAGGTATCGCCCAGCGCGAGCTTGTCGCCGGTCGTGGGACCGAACATCTCCGCGTAATGGGACCGCTTCATCTTGTAAGGCATATCAGTCCTTCTCGTTCAAAAAGTTGCCCGCCTTCACCCGCTCCATCGTGGCCTTCAATCCTTCCGGCGAGACCGCTCCATTCGCCAGATTGTTGCCGCCACGGATCACCTTGTTCCCCGCGATGTCCACTAGCTTCACCGTCTTCGTCTCACCCGGTTCGAAGCGCACGGCCGTGCCTGCTGGAATATCGAGCCGTTTGCCGTAAGCCTTCGCGCGATCAAACTTCAGCAACGCATTCGTCTCCACGAAATGATAATGGCTGCCCACCTGCACCGGGCGATCACCCATGTTCGTGACGGCCACAACGACACTCTCGCGACCAGCATTCAACTCCACTTCACCCTCCTGCGCTTCGCATGTGCCTGGCTCGAAATCCATCTCGGAAACCACCGTGTGAAACACCTTCAAATCCGGCACCGGCAGGAAGCTGCCGTAAAGCGCCAGGGAAAGATCGCCGTCATCCGCTGCGATGGGATGATGCACCGTCACCAGCTTCGTGCCGTCTGGAAACGTTCCCTCCACCTGCACCTCCGCGATCATCGCCGGAATGCCGGACATCACTTGGTTGCGTCCGAGAAACTTGCGCCCAAGGTCCATCAGTTCCGACACACTGCGGCCATCGCGGATGAACTCCAGCAACTGCGTGGCGATGAGCGCGATGCTTTCCGGGTAGTTCAGCTTGAGGCCGCGCGCGAGCCGCTTCTGGGCAAGAAAGCCCGCGTTATGCAGCAGCAGCTTGTCGATTTCACGAGGAGAGAGATGCATAGGTCGTCACCATTTCCGGGCCCAAGGATCATCCTGCAAGAGCGGGTTCACAAAACTCAGCCGCCGCGCGATCTCGCGCCCGACCTGTTCCGTGCTCACGCCCGCCATGCGCAACAGCACGCCATCCGCGAGCGGACTCGCGCTGATGGCAAAATCACTTCGCTTCAGCACTGGCAACTCGGCCACATCCGCCAGCAGCGCCTGCGCGAAACCTTGCAGCTTCGGTCCCACCACCGCCACCGTCGCCAGGCAGTGGAACCGCCCCATCTGCTTCAGCAAATCTTCCGTGCCTGCTTCCGCCGTCAGCCGCAGCGCATCCAGCATCACGCGCTTGTCGGCTTGAAAGATTTCATTGCGGCTCAGGTACCGCGTGAACTCCCATCGTTCACCACGCGCTGCACGGCCCGAGTTCAACCAATCGACGAGCACCAACCCCGCATCACCCGCCAGATGAAATTCCTGTTTCTGTTCGTAGATCGCCTGCGCGAAACATTGCACCGGATCCGGCGCCAGCACGAGCAACCCGCCTTCACCCACCTCCGCCCGCATACGATGCTGGCAAGGTAACAACTTGGGATTGCGATAAACTTTGGTAGAAGCCTGCGTGCTGAGAAAACAAGTGGCTCCAGCCTCTATCTCCACCTCCAGGCTCGTCTCATCACCTGCCACCAGACCGCCACCGAAACTGCTGATGTAAGCCCAGACACTTGGCCCGCGAAACCTTGGCGCAAGCAGCTTGAGCGGACTCGCCGCCCAGCATTCCGTCACCGCACTCTCTCCGGCCACGTGGCTGACCCGCAATCCGGCGTGACCGGCCTGGCGTGGCCGTTGCGCGACCGGCTGGGAGGCCAGTGACAGCATCTCGTTACAGGCTCTTGCCCCAGAGCACCACGGCACCTACCAGCATGACGACGCCCACCGTGGACAGCACGCGCGCCGGGATGCGGCGTTGCACCTGCGTGCCCGCGATCCAAAAAGCCGCACCGCCCAAGGCCAGCATCATGATGTGATACGGGCTGGTGACGATGTGCGAGGCGCTCGCCTGCGAGAGGTCATGACCGGGATGGGCAGAGGCCACCATCGGCAGCAAGGCACCCGTGAACAAAGCGACAGAACCGGCGAAACGTTTTACCAGACTCGTGGTATTCATATCAGACAGTCAAGTATTGGCGAACGAGCTGGTCATTTAAGTCGGAGATTCCTCCGGCAGCTACGATCGATCCGCGGTCCATGATGCAAAAATTATCCGCCACCGCGAGGCAAAAATCGAGGTACTGTTCCACCAGCAAAATGCTGATCTTCCCCTCCTTCTTGATCATCTGCAGCGTATCGCCGATCTGATCAATGATATTGGGCTGAATCCCCTCCGTCGGTTCATCCAAAATGAGCACCTTCGGGTCCGTCAACACCGCCCGGGCGATCGCCAATTGTTGCTGCTGGCCACCGCTCAGCACGCCGCCCTTGCGCTTCAACATCTCTTTCAAGACCGGGAACAACTCAAAAATCCGGTCCACCTGCTCGCCCTCTTTCTTTCCATGGACCACGAGGCTGATCTTCAGATTCTCCCATACCGTCAGGTTCGGGAAGATGTCGCGGCCTTGCGGCACGTAGCCGATGCCCATGCGCGAACGTTGGTCTGGCTTGGTGCCGATCATCTCCTGCCCGTCCAGCTTCACGGAGCCTGCGTCCGGCTTGAGCAAGCCGACAATCGTTTTCAAGGTCGTGCTCTTGCCCACGCCATTGCGGCCCATCAGGCACAGCAGCTTGTTCTTGGGCAAAGTGAAATCCACGCCGCGCAAGATGCGCGAGCCGTCATAGGAGACGTAGACATTCGATACGGAAAGCATCTTAGTGTTTCTTTTTGCGGCCGAGATAAACTTCGATCACGCGCTCGTTGTTCTGCACTTCATCCACCGTTCCTTCACACAGCACATGCCCTTGATGCAGCACCGTCACCTTCCGGGCGATCTGCCGTACGAACACCATGTCATGCTCGATGACCACAATACTATGCTTGCCCGCGAGGCTCATGAGCAATTCACCCGTCTTGGCCGTCTCTTCATCCGTCATGCCAGCGGCGGGTTCATCCACGAGTAACAGCTTCGGGTTCTGCGAGAGCAACATGCCGATCTCCAACCACTGCTTCTGCCCGTGGGAAAGCGTCCCGGCTTTCACATTCGCCCGATCCGTCAGGCCGATGAGCTTCAACATCTCCTGGATGCGATCACGCTGTTCCGAGCCGATACGCGCGAACAACGTGGACCAAACACTCCGGCTGCCTTCCAGCGAAAGCCAGAGGTTTTCCAGCACCGTATGTTCGACGTAAACGGAAGGTGTCTGAAATTTACGACCGATGCCCAAGCGATTGATCTGATACTCGTTCAGCTTGGTGAGGTCCGTGGTTTTGCCGAATTCCACCTTGCCCGTATCCGGCTGCGTGCGACCCGTGATGATGTCCATCATCGTGCTCTTGCCGGCGCCATTCGGTCCGATGATGACGCGCAACTCGCCTTCATCCATGTAGAAGTTCAGGTCGTTGATGGCTTTGAAACCATCGAAGGTCTTGTTCACACCTTCCAGCGTCAGGACGAATTCTTTACTCATGCTGGGTTATTACTCTGAGGGTTTGACCGCGGCTCCATCGGGTGTGGCAGCAACCGGCTCTTCCGTCTTCTTGCGGTCAAAATAACGCTTCTTCAAATCCTTGAACTGTTGCGGCAGTCCCACGATGCCGTTCGGCATGAAGAGTACCGCCAAGATGAACATGCCACCCAACATGAAGAGCCATTGCTCGGCGAATGCGCGCGTCGCCCAGCTCTTCATCGCATTCACGCTGATGGCACCGATGATCGGTCCGATCAATGTGCTGCGTCCGCCTACCGCGCACCAAACGACAGCTTCGAGAGATTTCTCCGTGCCCATCTCGCTCGGATTGATGATACCGACCTGCGGCACATAGAGCGCACCGCCCACCGCACAGATGATCGCCGACAGCACGAACACGAACAGTTTGAAGTGCGCCGTGGCATAACCGGAAAACAGCACGCGGTTCTCCGAATCACGGATGGCGCGCTGGATGAGACCGAATTTTGTGGAGGTCAGCCAGCGACACAGCAGATACACGCTTAACAACAACACCCCGGAAGCGATATACAGCCATCGCTTCGTCTCTGCGGTATTGATATCCGCGCCGAAGATGAATTTGAAATCCGTCAGACCATTATTACCGCCGAACGTGAAATCATTGCGGAAGAACAGCAGACACGCCGCATACGTCAGCGCTTGGCTCAAGATGGAGAAGTAAACACCCTTGATGCGTGACCGGAAGGCAAGGAAGCCGAAGATGTAAGCCACGATCGCCGGGATGACTACCACCATCAGTATCGCAAAAAATGGACTGCGGAAGGGAATCCAGTGACGCGGCAAACCGCCTGTTTCGGGATACTTCGTTTCAAATTCCAAGAACACCATGAAGTCCGGGATGTCCTTCTGATATTGACCCAACTTGCCAATCATCAGCATCAGATACATGCCCAACGCATAACCACCGAGCGCGAAGAACAGGCATTGACCGAGGCTCAACAACCCCGTGTAACCCCAAAGCAGGTTCACACCCAGCGCCAGCACCGCGTAACAGAGATACTTGCCATACACGTTGATCGTGAAATCGCTGACGTGGAAGAAACTCTCCTTCGGCGCAAAGGCGTTCAGGGACGGCAACAGAATCAAAACGATAAAGGCCACCGCTGAGAGGATCAGCAGCTCCTTTTTGTTCATAAATCGTGTCATGAGAAGATACAGCTAACTGTTGCTAAAATTGATCAATCCAAGCTGCGGCTCTTGGTTGCGAACAGACCAGACGGACGCCATTGCAGGAACAGGATGATGCCGCCCAAGACCAAGATCTTGCCCAGCACTGCGCCCAACCACGGCTCGAGAATCTGATTCGTCACCCCCACGCCCATGGAAGCAGACACAGTGCCAGCTAGATTGCCCACGCCACCCAGCACCACGACCATGAAGCAATCCACGATGTAGTTCTGTCCAAGGCTCGGACCGACATTCGCGAGCTGCGACATACACGCACCCGCCATACCCGCCAGACCAGAGCCGAACGCAAACGTCATCATGTTCACGCGATCCGTGCGCACACCGATACAGGAAGCCATGTTGCGGTTCTGCATCACCGCCCGGATCTGCAAGCCCAGCGAAGTTTTGGTCAGCAACAGATACGTGCCGTAAACGATGGATACCGCGAACACGATCACGAAGATGCGGTTGTAAGCGAACAGGATGTCACTCACGACAAAGCTGCCGCTCAACCAACTCGGCGAACCCACCTGCACGTTCGCCGCACCGAACACACTGCGGAAGATTTGTTGCAGCACAAGGCTCACACCCCAGGTCGCCAGCAATGATTCCAACGGACGCTTGTAGAGAAACCGGATGATGCCGCGCTCAAGGATCAGTCCTACGATGGCTGCGGTGAAGAACGACATGATCAAGGCCACGATGAAGTAGGAATCGAACTTGCCACCCGTAGCTCCGAACCAGCTCTTGAACAGGTTCTGCGTGACAAAGGCCGTATAAGCACCCACCGCCATGATCTCTCCGTGTGCCATGTTGATGACACCCATCAAACCGAACGTGATGGCCAACCCCAACGCAGCGATCAGCAACACCGCCGCCGTGCTGAAACCACGGAAGGTTGTGCCGACAAAGTTACCGACGGCGATGTGATTCTTGATGCTATCAATCGTCGCCTCAGCCTGCCGGACTTCATCTGCCGTATATACCTTTCCATCCGCCTTCGCTTTCTTGAGGAACTCATCGAGAAAGTTCATCGAGTTGATCGATTGCAACGTCGCCAAATCCTTGAGTGCCGTGATACGGGTCTCTGACTTCTCTTCATTCAGCTTCGTCAGCGCGATCGCTTCTTTCAGCGCGCGAATCGTTTCTTTGTCCGTCTCCTTCGTCAGCTTGGCTTCGAAATTCGGGATATATTCCAAGTTCTGTTCCTGGCCGAGCTTGATCGTCGCATCACGACGCACCTTGGGGTTTTCATCGGCGAGGGAGAAGAAATCGAGCGTGGTCTTGATCGCCTTGCGGAGCTTGGAATTCGTATCCGCAGGCGTCAGCTCCGTCTGCACGAACCATATCTGTTTGCCTTCGGCATCTTTGATGAACTCACCGTCAGCGATCCGCGCTCCTTTGGCCGCGCCATCACTGTTCAACTGGGGATCGAGAAGAAAGGGAATTTTTTTATCATCCGCCTCATAGATAAAAACTTCGCTCAAACGCCAGGCGGTCAGGACTTGGGAAACTATCGGTTCGTTTGAATCGGCCAGCTTCTTGACCATCTCCATCTGCTGGCTGGCATCCTCGCTCAAGATCGCCTCCACCAGTGCAGTGCGGGGACTGGAGGCGGCTTGGGCGATGGAAAAGAACGGAAGAAAAGCAACTGCTGACAGGAGGAAAAATCTTAGGAATCGCATCTTATTCTTTTGGCAAGTTGGGGAGACGGGCCTGCACCAGCCCGCCTCCCCGAGGAACTAACTTACGACTTTTACTTCAGGAACTTCGCGCTGAAGGGTTCAGCGGCCACGCCGTTGAACGTCTTGATGATCTTGAACTGGCCGTTCGGCAGGGTCTCACCGATGAACACGTTGTTCACCAAGTGGTGGTTTTCCTGCATCGTCACATCACCAGCCGGTCCCTTGAACTTCTGGCCGATCAAAGCCGGACGCACTTTGTCCACTTCGAAGCTGTCCGCCTTCTCGACGGCTTGCTTCCAGAGGTAAACGCCCATGCGGGAGAGGTTCATCGGGCTGCAGGTGACGCGGCCCTTGGCATCGATGCCGGAGACCTTGTAGCTGGAGCCAGTGACTTTCGGATCCTTGATCCAGGCCATGAAGTCCTTCACGAACTTGGTGTTCTCCGGAGACTTGACGGACATGAAGTACGTCCAGCAGCCGAGGTGACCGGCCAATTCCTTGGCAGGCAGACCGCGGAATTCGTCTTCCGAGATGGAGAACGAAACCACCGGGCAGTTTTCAGAGGTCAGGCCAGCGTTGGCGAACTCTTTGAAGAACGGCACGTTCGTGTCACCATTCAAGGTGCTGATCACCGTGGCTTTGCCACCAGCGGCGAACTTCTTGATGGACGCCACGATGGTCTGATAGTCCGTGTGACCGAACGGCGTGTAGATCTCTTCGATATCCGAGTCAGGGATGCCCTTGAGCTTCAGATACTGCTTGAGGATCTTGTTCGTCGTGCGGGGATAGACGTAGTCAGAACCCAGGAGGTAGAACTTCTTTTTACCTTCACCGAGCATGTAATCAACAGCCGGGATGGCCTGCTGGTTCACAGCTTCAGCGGTGTAGAAGATGTTCTTGGAGAGTTCTTCGCCTTCATACTGCACCGGGTAGAAGAGCAGGCCGTTGGCCTGTTCGAACACGGGCAGCACGGACTTGCGGCTCACCGAGGTCCAGCAACCGAACACGACAGATACTTTGTCCTGCTCGAGGAGCTGCTTGGCTTTTTCGGCGAAGAGCGGCCAGTTGGAGGCGGGATCGACTACCACAGGCTCGATCATGTAGGGCTTGCCGCCCACTTTCACGCCACCAGCCTTGTTGATCTCGTCGAAGGTGAAGAGCAACACGTCTTTCAGAGACGTTTCACTGATCGCCATCGTGCCGGAGAGGGAGTGGAGGATGCCCACTTTCACCGTATCAGCCGCAGCGGCGCTGAACGCCATCATCGTGGCGGCTGCACCGCAGAGGAGTTTTCCAAACATCGATTTCATAATTGCGATTTCTAAGTTGGTATTAAGTTAAGGTTAGAACAGGTAAGAGATGCCCGCGCCCACGAGGAAGCGGCTGGAGGTCGTGCCGAACGCATTGCCGAGCGACGAGTTGTCGAAACGGACTTCAGGCTGAATCTTGATGTAAGGCACCGGTTTGATGTTCAACGTCACAGCGATGCTCTGAATCTCTTGGCCAGCGTTGGCCGCGAACGCGAAACCGGCAGGACCAACGCCCGCTGTACCAGCACCTTCGGAATCATTCAGATATTCCGCACGGACACCCAAACCCACTTTTTCAGTGAAGGCATAGGACATCCACAGACCCGCTGAGGTCAGCGTAGAACCGCCGACACCCGTGCCGTCGAAGTCGAAGTAATCGAGTTCCGTTCCGAAGCCGAGCTTGTCCGTGGCCTTGAAGCCAGCGAGCAAGGAACCGCCACGCACGGAGCCAGCACCTTCACGGCTGCTGAAACCGATCAGGCTGAACCAGAGCTTGTCCGTCGGCTTGATACCGATGGCACCCATGACAGCCTTGTTGATGTTGCCATCCACCGGACCGGCATACATGCCGTTCTGCACGCGGACCTTGAAGTCCACCTTCTCGGTGAACGCATAGCCGAGCTGCACGCCGGCTGAAGGACCGTTACCCGTGAAGAACCACTGGTAGCCCTGGGAGAAGTTGTCATTCACCGCACCACCATCACCCGACTCATAGTTGAGCAGGGAGATGAGTTGACCGGCTTTGACGTTCAAGCCCGTGCCGATCGGCACGTTCATTTCCACATAAGCCTCGCGCAGTTCATCGAAGCCCTGCACCGCACCGCCGGTATTCACCATGGGCGCATCCTCACCGAAGATGAGGGAGACTTTGTAACCGAAATCAAATTCATCACCGCTCGCCTCGACGGGCGCGCTGGCGAGGGTCAGCTTGACCTTGTTGATGGAGAAGGAACCGTTGTTATTGTTCCAGACGTTGCCCACCACGTTGCCCGCTTCGTTGTCAGCCGTATCCCAGAAGTAGGAGGCCGTCACGAAACCTGTCATGGTGATGTCACCCAGCGCCTTCACCGAACCCGCACCGTCACCCTTGGCAACCAAACCTTCTTTCACAGCGAGGTCTTCCAAGGCTTCGAGGCGTTTCTTCAGGATGTCATTTTCCTTTTCCAGCTTTTCCAGGCGTTTGCTGCCTTCAGGAGCCGATTCAGCTTTCACGCTGAGTGTAGGGATCAAGGCGAGAACCGCCGCCGCTAAACACGCATTGAGAGTAGAACTCTTTAGTCGCTTGTATTTCATAGGTTGGTTTTTACTTGGCGTAAATCAGTTCGTGACGCACGAACCAGTGAAGCGCTCTTTAGCGTGGGTGATGCCAACCCTTAAGAAATCCCCGCCTTTCAAATGAAAGAAATTCATCCGCACACACCAAGCGCTTCATAACCAACCTAAAAACCTCGAATTTATTGGGAAATTTTCACGCGCATTAAAACATTAAGGATTCTAACGCATGGGTTTCATACCTCTCTTGAGAATGTAACATGATTGTAACACCCCTTTCCCTACCAAACGCTGCGTACACTCCTTACCCAACGTGAGCAAAAATCTACAACCCCTTTTCAACAGCCATCGTTAATCAAAACCACTTCCAACTTTGTTAGGGAAATATAGTGCCGCAATCACCTACAAACCTTCACACAACTCGGGAAATGTCAGTCACCTACGGAGAAACCTTTAATACTCGATAAAACCGTCGTTCCGTCCCCGAAGCATCCATTACCGTGATTTCTTGAGTGCTCGCCAAAACAGGGGTGTCTAAATTTAACCACGCACTCGAATCCAACGCAGTTTTATACTGTAATTGATAGCGTTGCCCGATCACTCCACTCCATTTGATCTGCCTCACATTGACATTCGCTTCTACTCTAACAGTAAATGGCACAAACACTTGTCGGAGCGTTTGATTATAACTGTCCGATACCACCAGATTTCCCTTCGCATCGAAAGCCAGCCCGTAAGGATTGAAATACTTCCCCGCCCCATTCACGCCATCCATCAAACCCGCCTGCCGCCCCCATCCGCTCACGGTGCTGACCATCCCATCCCGCGTAATCTTTCGCAGCACATGGTTACGCGAATCCGCCACATACAGATTCCCTGCGTGATCAAATGCCAACCCGGCCGGATTCCAGAATCGCGCTTGAAAGCCTAGCCCATCCGTCCAATCAGCCACACCCGTCTGCCCAGCTAATGTCGTCACCATTCCATTCGTTCCCAAGCAACGGATGACGTGATTGAACCCATCCGAGATGAACACGCGTCCATCTGCCGCTACCGCGACATCCACCGGCCCATTGAACTTCGCGCTCGCCGCCGCTCCATCCACTGCCCCCCAAACATCAGGCGTGCCTGCAGCCAACTCTACGATCCCGGTTGAAGTGATCTTTCGAATCGTGTGACTCCCGCTATCCGCCACCCACACATTTCCCGCCGCATCCCGCTTCAATCCCAACGGCGAATGAAACCGCGCCTGCGATAGAGGCCCATTCGTATTTCCCGGCGTTCCTGCCAAACCTGCATATGTCGTGACCGCACCGTTCATCGCCACACGACGCAAGATATGATTCCCCGTATCCGCCACGAGCAGCGCACCATCCCCTGCAATCGTCAGTCCGAAGGGCGTATCAAACTTCACTCCTGATCCGCTGCCATTCGCAAAGCCTGCCTGTCCCACCGTCCCCGCTAACAACGACACAGTCCCATCCATCGCCACCTTGCGGATAACATGATTTCGCGAATCCGCCACGAACAGATTCCCCTGCGCATCAAACACCAACCCCGCCGGATCATTGAACTTCGCCGCCGATAAAGGCCCATTCACATACCCAGGAGAACCGTCACCCGGATTCAGAGTCGTCACGGCATCCTGTGCTTGCAGCGAAACAGCCATCAGCAGAATCAACAAACAAACGGCATACAGATTCCCGCACACCCACACGCGTGATTTAAGAACACGGCGTACAAATGTTACCCCTCTCCCCTCAACGGGGAGAGGGCCGGGGTGAGAGGTGAGCGCGCCCACCTCATCACAACCGCCATGTCGCATCCATCTCATCATTATAATTCACTCCACACCAATCACCGTCCTCGCCGCATCAAACGCTCCGCCATAGGCTTCATCATCACCGGCTCAGGCTGCCGTTCCGCTGCCAACGTCGGCTTCACCTCTGCACCTGCCTTAGTCACCAGCTTGCCTTCGCGCATGTAAACATCTTCCACATAGTAAGGCTCACCCGTGCTGCGCGCGCCACCATCCTTCGGCGCATGTCGCAGGAACTTCATCATCTCTTCGTAATTGAACGGACGTGAACCGCGCCGACCAAACACTACCGTCTGGTTGCCCGATTCATCCACTACGCGATCCCGATCCAACCCTCGCGACACCGCAATCGCCGGTTCATGCGTGTGATACGTGGCGATGAGTTTTGGATTCGGTTTTGGGCTGAAGCCCATGTGTTGCGGCACGTTTTCCGGCGAGATCAGCTGGATGACGCGCAACCCGTTCTTCCCATCCGCCACCAGCGCGAACATCGAGGCATTCACCGACCCGATCTGCACCGCGCGCACATCGTTCAACTGCCCTTCCGCCGTGTAAGCCATTTCCAAGCGTGGCTTCGTAGGGTTCTCGATATCGATGATCGCCAAGCCCTCCGCTCCATTCGGCACATAAGCGTACGTCCGCGCCACATAGAGTCGCCCGGCTGATTTCATCGGCACCTGTGCGCCTGTCACCAGACTCGGCGTCACCGGATTCGTGATGTCCACCACCTTCAATCCCTCCGCATCCGTGATAAACGCGTAACGGAACTGCACCGCGATGGCCTTCGGCGAATTCAAGCCCGCCGTCAATTCCCCCACGAGCTTCGGCGCGCTCGGCTTGCTCACATCCACCACGAACAATCCCTTCTCGCTGACGACATACAGGTTATGTCCTGCCATGAAGCTATGCATCGCACCTGTAAGTTTACCGTCAGGATTGAACTTCGTCACATCGCTCTCGCGGAAGAAGTTATTGGAAGGGTTTCCATCTACCAACGTGCCCACGAACACGACCACCAAACCCTCTTCTTTATCCGTCACATACACCGAGCCATAACTCAGGCTGATCGGTTGCTCCTCATTCTCCGGCAGGCGTTCTCGCAAGGGATCGATACCCAGCGTGCTAGGCAAGGTCACAGAGGTTGCATACTTCGTGCGCACATAGGTCTTCTGTCCCAGCGGCGAAACCGGTGACGTCACGATGCGTTCGGAGAATCCCTTGTGATCGATGTTCGCCACATCAAACACCCCAAACCCGCCCGGCCCATTCGCCGTGTAGAGATATTCCCCGCGCAAGGTCAGATCGAGTATCTCGTGCGCGTGATGGTGATGCGCTTCTTTCAACTCACCTTTGTTTTTCTCCGTATGCGCCTTGAAGTTATCCGGATATGCCAGCCGTTGCAGGTTGCTGCCGATGGCCGCTTGCGGTTCCTCTTGCTCCGTCCACACCACTGCGTGCAAGCCGTCCTTGCCCGCACCGACATACGCATAGCGACCGAAGAAATTCACCGTGCCCGTGCCGAAGCCGAGCAACTGCGTCATGATCGCGTTGTTGTCATTATCCTTCGCCACGTGACAGTCCGTGCAATTCTTCGTCGTGCCCACACCGCTCGTTGTGTGTGGGAAATGCGGATTGAATGCCTGCCCGCTGTAGCCTTCCGCCGACACGGTTTGCTGCTGCGAATAGATCCACTCACGATTCTGGTTCTGTGAACCGACGACCACCGCACTCGATGACCGTAACACGGCCATGCGATTGCTCTTCACCGTGCTGTCCACGCCCAGCATATACACATCATCCCGCACCACCTGTGGATTATAAGAGGTGTAATTGCGCGTGGTCATGCCCTCGAACTTGTTCAAGGCCACCTTCTGATTCGCCTTCATCGGCAAGTGGCAACCGAAGCAACTCGTGGCCCATGAGGTGTGGCACACTTGGCACGTGATCTTGCTGTTATCATGCGCGAGCTGATCCGGACAGGATTTCGGTTCCGGCACGCTGCCCCAGTTCTTACCGTCCAGGCGCAGTGTCTTGGCGAAAGCCGCTTTCGCGTTGTAACGCTCAGATTGAGGATCTACCACATCCGCCGTCTGCGGCACCTCCCAACGCACATCTGGCGAAAGACTGCTGCGTTGATACAGCTTCTTGCCTTCGCGGACAAAACGTGGGCCCCACGCTGTTGTGCTGTGGTTCAGATCAATCTTCCCGGCATTACCCGAAGTGATCAGCGTTGGTCGTTGGCTCACCGAGCCGTGGCAATCAATGCACTCGATGGTCGTCGCGGCACGCGGCTCTACATAGAGATTACCATTGCCGTGTACATCCGTCTCGAAATGACAGTCTACGCAGTGCATGCCCTTCGCCAAGTGGATGTCTTTCAAGTGAACTCCTTTGGAGAATTTATGCGGATCTTCAGGATCCACCACTTTATCATTCTCATCCAGCATGTTGCCTTTGCGGTCCTTCTTAAAAATCGCACGGAAGATCCAGCCGTGGCCGTGATAATCGGCAAACTGCGTGTGTTTCAGTTTCGGATTTAGTTCTGCCACCTTCTCCAAGAAATCCAGATCGCCCCACAAGCCGCGCGCAGCCGCTGCCTCGGGATTCTTCCGAACGGCATTCACCATTTCGGCATCCGTCGGATTCTTCTGCTTCTTCGGATACATGTGTTCGCCATCGCTCTCCTGATCCCACCAGGTGTAGCCAAGGTACGGGTTCACGAAGAGATTGCCCTGGTGCATGTGGCAATTCATGCACTGGCTCGTCGGGATGGCGCGTGTGAACTCGTGCTTGATCGGATGCCCGCGCTCATTCTTGCGGATGGATTCATCCCCGCTGAAGCTCAGCCCTTGGTGGCCATACTTGAAATACCAACTGGAATGCGTGGGTGAACGGTCATTCGCATACACCACATGACACGCTGTGCAACCGCTGGAACGGTAGTCACCGGGATGATTGTTCGAGCCCATGAAATCGAGCAACGGATCGTGCAAACGTGTCTTCTGCAAGTTGAGGAATACCGGGTCGATGCGGTTCAGCGTACCCAATCCGCGATCAGACAACCGGCGTAAAGGCTTGCCTGGTGGCTCTGTCACTGTCGGCACACCGAGTTGCAATTGCTTCTCTCCGCCCTTCTCGAAGATGCGCAGGATATTTCCCGGCTGGCTGAGCGCGAAACGCGGTAACGGATCGAGGAACGGCACGATGCCGTGATACTTCGTATCTTCCGGTGTCACGGGTGTGGGATTCACCAAGCGCAACGGCACTCCGTTCGGTCCATAGGCTTGGCCGTAATGATAATTCTTATTCGGTGTGCTGCCGTTGTTGTAGAGCGCCGCGCCCCAGAGCATCGCACCATGCCGCATCATGCTGTGGCCGACATCTTTCACTTCCTTCTGATGGCACAAACCGCACGCCTTGTCCGCTACGCGCAAGTCACCCGGATTCACGAACTGCACAAACTCCGGCGATTCCTGATTCAGCAACACGGAGGAATCATTCGGATTGGCTGACGTCACCCAGAGTTCTGGAAAGCGAGGTTCCACATGTGCCTTCCGCATCGTCAGTCCGGGAGCGGGATTGCCACCGTGACAGTCCGTGCAGCCGAGTACGACGTTGGGAGATTTATGCATCGTGTGATTGTCCGAGCCTTTATGGCATTCGATGCAACCACGACTCTTCAAGTGCGCCGCATCACGCGGTTGATCGACCCAGTTGATGGGCGGCAAGGCACGCGGCTCTTTCGGGAATTCAAGCGGCACGGAGATCGGCGGTCCGTAGCCTGTGCTCACTTCCACAGCCCACAACGATCCGGAGAAGGCGATCGCCATCACCAGCCATGCCAGAAGGAATCTCATCTGTTTCATGGTAAATTTAATAAGTCAAAGTCAGCGCCAGCACGGCGCTGTATAAAAAGCTGTCCACTTCACCGCGATTGCTCACGGAGCCAAAACCCGGCACCGGCTCCGGGTTCGTTTTGTAAATATCCTTATAGCCACGGCCCGGAATCAACACGCCAAAGCCTGTGGAGAGAATCACATTGTCTGTCAGGAACGGACGATACTGCACACCTACGCTCAAGTCCCAACCCAGTTCGTGATCGATCTTGTCCGTGAGCAAGGCTGTCTTGATCGTATCCATCGCCACAAACCGGATGTAATTCGCATTGCCGAACGCCTTCAACTTCGGTGTCACTTCCGCTTCCAAGCCAAGTCCTGCGATGAACACGCCGGGGTTCACAAAGTTCGCCTGTCCCTGCGTTTTGCTCGTGCGCAAGTTCGGCACCAGACTGTTGCGCTGTTTCAGGTTTACCAAGGTGCCGCCGAGATTGAAACCTTGGCGCACATAAAAGCTGAACGGACCGCCGATGAAGTTCGGATTGTCCACGATGGTATCGAAGCCATTCGCATTGCCATCATCCGCGTCATTGTCACCCGAGGCGTAGATCACCGAAGCTTTGTAGCGTAGCCAGTCGCGATCATAGGAGACTTCCAACGCGCCCATCCAAGCGGAGATGTCCGTCTGTTGTCCAGCGAGACCGTTGAACTCATCTTCACCGAAGGCGTAGTAAAGTGCGTGGGAAACATTCCAGCGACCAATATGACCATCCCCTGCCCAGCCGAGGTAATAGGCATTTACATCATGCGGGCGCACGGAACCAAGCGGAGCCGGACGCACGATGCCGCCATTGCGATCATAGTGGACGTCTGATTGGTCAAGGTTTGCGTGAAAGCTGAGTTGAGCCGTATAACCCTTGAACAAGAAATCCTGCCAATACACGTTGCCGATGACCACCTGCTGATTGCGCGCATCGAACGTGTTCAGGTCCGAGTTCGTGTCCTTCTCGCGCATGTCGAACCCGATGGCGTTATATTGGATGCGATTGTTCCATGCGTTGCCGAACAAACGAAAACCGAGATTCGTGTCATTGAATATCAGGCCGCGAAAATCGCTGATGAACGTCTGATTACCACCGCGGAACGCGATGAAATCGTAGTTATCCGTGAGGTCGGCAACGTGGATCTCAGCGAACGCTTCTTGTAGCGCCCAGTGATCACGAGTGCGCACGGTGTTCTTTTCACCGGTCAGATTGCCACCGTTCACCACCTGGCCATTCAGGATGGCATCGATGTCGCCGGGATTGACCACGCCACCATTGTTCGGTGGTGGCTGATTGTTCTCTGGTCCACCAGCCAAATGACCACGCGCATCAGGCGAGACCACGCCCACTTCCTTGGTATAGACGTGGTTAATGTTGAAGACCGGTTGCAGGCGCACCAGCCACTCCACGGGCTTGAATGCGGTTTCACCTTTGAACAGATCAATCGCGAACGAGATGTTGTTTTGGATGGAGAGCTGTTCACCGCGTCCAAAAAACTCCGCAGCTCCCGGCAAGGCCGCGCTGATGCCGCTGGGCACAGGAATGCGACGTGCTTCCACTTCAGTGAGTGTGGAAGCCGTCAAATTCATGAAGATGTCCTGACCGATGATGGGCGAATCACCCTTCAGATAACTTTGCCGATAAGGATGCCAGAGATACGGGCGCTCGTTCTGGTAAGGCGTCTCGATGTCACCGCTGGTGTAGCGTCGCCATGGGGTGAAAGGAACGCGCCAACGGTTTTCTTTTACGTCCGTGTTTGGCGGTACGACTGCGTTGGGATCATGACGCAAACCATTGCTCGAGAAATGCGGATGCGTTGGCAGAACGCGCCATAGATCGCCGCGAGGCAACTGCAGTTCTTTTGGCAATGGCTCATCGCCGTAAGGAATCGCCTTGCTTTCAATAGGCTCCAATGTCACCCGCCGGACGGACTCGCGTGGGAGCCGAAATGCTTCGGGCAAAGGTTCCCAACCGAAGATCGTCGGTGGAATGAACGGGAGCACTTCAAACAATCTCACCGGCTCACGCGGCAAAGCCAGATTACCCGGCAAAGGTTCTTCACCGAACATCGGCGGAACGCGGGGATCATCGCGGAAATAGGGTTCTGCCGGTGGTTTGTTCACCGCGCCGGGATCGGGATTGAATTGTGTGGGCGCTTGCGGTGCGGGTGAACCGGTTTCACGGATCACCGGGCGCAAAGGACCGTCCGATGGACGCAAAGGCAATTCGAGCGGTTCGGCGGCGGGATCGGGATTGAACTTCTCCGGCGACATCGGCACACCAAAGCTCAGATCAATGCGCGGAATAAATGCCGGTCGCTCACGGTACAGCGTGGCAGCCGGGAACGGAGCCACCCAAACCGGGTCTGGTGAAAACACATCAGATGACAACGCAGGTGGCGCCACGATCAGTTCGCGATAGGGCGAAACTTTGCCGGTGAACTGGTTCGTGGCGGATTGCGTCCAAGTCGCAGAGACAGGTTTATCCGCCGCCAAGGCGCTCGAAGCCGCAATCACTCCCGCCAGCGTCACACAAACGCGCGCGTTCGAACAAGATGAAGGGCGAAGGCTCATGCGAGGCACTCCCTCCAACGATGGTAGGGCCCGTCTGTCCTCAGCGGGCCGCCGCCGAAGCCATGAATGTAACGATTTTGTAAAGCGACTAGCTGACGACCGAAAACAGTCTCAAGCAATTCCTCAGTCGTATTTGCGTTCGTACCACGGCCCGCTGAGGACAGACGGGCCCTACCATCAATGGCGATTTTAGGTGTATAAATTTTCCAGCACACTTGCCGAATCTGCGAGTGGCAATTATTATGCTCTCGCCATACGGCACTCTCATGTTTCGAAAATTGCTCTTCCCAACAATATGCGGCTGCCTGGCGTTCGCGTTCACCAGCCAGGCCGCGATGACCGTGGGACAAGTGCAAACGGTGCTCGCGCAAGCCGTGACGCGCGCGGCGCAAGTCTCGCCGAACAGTGTGATCGCCGTGACCGATCGTGAAGGCTACGTGCTCGGCGTGTGGAGTGTGAACGGCACCACGCCTACCACGGCGGCGTTCACGAATCTTGTCGCTAATGCCATCGCAAAGGCGGGCACGGCGGCTTTTCTCAGCAGTGACCAGCACGCCTTCACCACGCGCACGGCAGGTTTCATCGTGCAGCAAAATTTCCCACCCGGTGTTTTGAACCGTCCACCCGGTCCACTGGTGGGAGTGAACTTTTCCAACCTGCCCTTCTCGGACATCAACCGTTTCAAAGATCCCGGAACCTTTGTGCCGGGTCCTCCCAGCGGCACGAATGGTGCCGTAGTACCCACGCCCGTCACGGGTGGTCTTGCGGGCACAGCGGGTGGCGTTCCATTGTATGCCGGTGGCTTGCTGATCGGCGGCGTCGGTGTAGCCGGTGATGGCGATGGCCCCACGGACATCACACCGCAAACGGTCCTCGCTGCGGATGTAGATGAAGATGTCGCGCTGGCCGGTCAGGTCGGTTTCGCACCCGCCAGCGAGATCCGTGGCTCGGGCGTGTTCATCGATGGAATCCGCATTCCTTACGTAGAATCCAGCACTAGCCTTGGGACGATCACTCCACTCGGAGGCATTGGGGTGAACTTCGCCGCTTACCCCGTCGTTGCCAGTCCGGCACTGGTTTTCCCCACGGCCAGCTTGGGAGGAACGACTGGTGAATTGCGCAACCCCATCATCGCTGATCCGTCCGCAGTCGCTCTGCCGAGTGGCGAAGCCCGGCTCACCGCTCCCGAAGTCACGGCCATTTTGGTCGCTGCCGCAGAGAAAGCCCGCACCACCCGCGCGGGCATCCGTTTGCCACGGGGCAGCCAGATGCAGTGCTTCATCTCCGTGGTGAACAATCCTAACTCGCCCGGCCAGCCGCCTGTGGTGCTCGGCAGTTACGGCACCTCGCCCGATGCCACGCGGTTCAGTTGGGATGTCTCGGTGCAGAAGGCCCGCACAGCGCTCTTCTTCTCCAGCGGCACGCGTGCTTACTCCACGCGCACGGTCGGTTTCATGGCACAAAGGCATTATCCGCCGGGCATCGATGGTACGACTGAAGGCATCTTTCGTTCTTTGCAGGAACGCTTCTCCCTCTTCCCGCAAAACGTCACCAATCCCCTGAATGGCGCAGTGGTCACCACCGATGCAGGCACTACACCCGGCGAACCCAACGGCAATCTGCCTAATGGCATCACGATCTTCGCGGGCGGTGTACCGCTCTATCGCAATGGCGTCTTGATCGGCGCCATCGGTGTGAGCGGTGATGGTATTGACCAAGACGATCTCGTAGCTGCTGCCGGTGCCGCTGCCCTTAATGGAATTTTTCTGCCGCCCGAGGCCATTCGCGCCGATCGCACGATTCATCGCGGGGCGCGATTGCCCTTTGTGAAATTCCCCCGCAACCCCGCGCTCTGATCTCCGCTGATGTTCGGCGCGGTTCATGGTTTCGCCGGGAAATTATGATAGCCGTGGCAGGTGACGCACGAGTTCGGCACGCCGCCTTTCGGACTATGGCAGGAGATGCAGTTGTCCTTGCGGGGCAGCAAAATATCTGACGTCAAACGGCTGCTCTGTGCTGGATGGCACTCTGTGCAGGCCATGTGCGCGTGCGGTTGATGATTGAACCGCGCATGCGTCATCCACCGGTCCGGAATGATGGGCTTCTGCATCATCGGCAAACCTGCTTCTGTCACGCTCGCCGTGTGGCAATACACGCAGCCGACGAAATGACCGCGTTGAGTTGTCGTCGCACCACCGGCCACATTATTACGGTCCCCTGTCAACAATACGGACTTCTCCAACTCTTCACCAGTCGGGAATAATTGGCGTAATGCCTTCAACTGCTCTTGGGAGAAATTGTTTTGGTCTTCCGTGCGCGTCATGCCTTTGCGGGCAGCCAAGTCAGCATATTGACGGGGCAGACTGCGCAGGAAAGCACGCACGCTCTCGGTATCTCCGTGTGGTAATTGAAGCTGTGGATTTTTCGGATCGAACTGGAGCGAATGGCAGCTCTGGCAATGCTGTTCAAAGTTGATAGGTGCAAATCGCATGCCCGAAGCATCCGGCTGATGGCAGCTGGCACAATCCAGATTGCGGCCGTTCAGCCTGGGTATATCCGTACCGAAATGCGCGGCATGATTGAAGCGCAATGAATTCGGGTCCTTCACCTTTTCCCGATGGATCTGAAACTCAGGATGATCCTTATGAAAATTACGGATGACCTGCGTGTAACCTTCCGGCGGACGTGGCGTGACGAAATTGGCCAGCAAACCTTGCTGATGGAATTTAAAGCGATCGGGCGGCAGATTCTTTCCCAGTTCACTCGCGGCCAGCATATCCTTGGCATCCCCGTGACAGGCGATGCAATGCGTATCCGCCGGGGGCGAGATACGCCCCTGACCACGATGCTCCACATGACAGGCGGAGCAGGAATAATCATGAGTCAGGTTCGGCTGGTGGAAGGTATGTTCGCGATGGCAGGTAGCACATGAGGCATCCACCTTGGTGAGCGACCGGTGGTCAAAGGTGACGGCATCCACCACATTCCAGGGTGATGGCGAAGCCTTGAAGGCGTGTTGCAACCAGCCTGGATTGTCGTTGCGCGCGGCTCCGTGACAGCCGGCACAACCGTTCTCGTTTTTGCCGAAATGTTCCCGCTCCATCCGCTTGAACGCCTCGCTCTGATGCGCGGTGGAGAGCTTGCCGGGGGAAAGGAATTTCCACCGCAATTTCGAACTCGTCCCCAGAACCAGCAAGATGCCAAAGCAGAACGTCACCGTCAGCCAGCAGAGCAAGGCACGCTTGGCACGCAGACTCCGCTTGGGCTCGCATTTGGGAATGGGGCGGCAGCATTTGCCATCCGGTGTGGGACCATGCTCACAAGGTCCGCCATGTTCAGATGGACGGGAACAACGCCAACGCCCTTTTTCCTCGCCCTCTTTGCGTTCCAAAACGGGACGGCATTCAAAGGTGGCACGGCATTCGCCCTTAGCGGACGGACCGACGCGGCACGCCCAGCCATCACACGTCCAGCCGCACTCCCATTTCTGGTTGGGGCGAACGTAGTTCTTATTGTCCTGGTTGGAATTTCCGCGATCCATCTTTTATCCCGCCGCGCTGCTAAAGGCATACACCAATGCGACGTGTAAGGCCGAAAACACGAGCAATCCGTAGGTCAAAGGAATGTGGATGAACAACCAAAGCTTGAGCGCGAGCTGCAAGCTGTAGTGATGATCCAAACGATGCTTGGCGTGCAAAAGCTGGATGATCTGCTCCATCTCTGCCCGACCGTTTTCCCCCAAGAAACGGTTTAACTCCACAGTGTGCCGTAAGAGACGGCTGAACTTGATATCCGAGCCAGCCAGATGCTCCAATAGATAACGCGGGCGGGTAAAAAAAGCGTCCAGTTCCGCAGTGTAGAAATCAGCAATGGTCGTCGCCTTTGTTTTCCCCACCGAGTCTACTGCGATTTTCCGCGCCTTTTCTTGCAAGGCGCGACGCTCAAAAGGTATCCGTTCGAAAATCACTTCCTGCCCGGTGCTGGTCAGCCGCTTGGGCAAGACCCGGCTCAACCACAACCCGCCAATGCCGCTCAACGTCACCAGCACGAACAGCAACGCCAGCCATGATTCAAAGACACCTGTGGGCAGGCGAAAACGCAGATGCACACCGAAGACCAGAGCGGCCAGCAATCCCGCATAGATGTGTATCTGCAGCCATGTCTCCGAACTGGCCATGGGCAGGAACGGCAATTTTTTACGACCGTTATACGCTGTGAGCAGCACCATCAGGAGCAACAATACCCAGCCGGAAACAAAGGTGATGCGCGGGAAACGGAATCCAAAAAAGTGATAGAAGAGCAACAACGCGATACCTGCGATGAGCAGGACCAGCGTGTTTGTCTGACGTCGCTTGATGAAACTGGTTACCGCCTTAGCCATTTGGCAAAAAGATCAAGGTCGTTCATGTTCATGCGGCGCAATGCCCCGTGAGGACAGGCGCGTTCACAGGCCGGGCCGGTCAACTGCTCGGAACAGAGGTCGCATTTGGTCGCTTTCAAGATCGGCTTCAATTCCTGATCCACCATGAAAGCGCCGGATTCATCGCGTATCTCCACCATGCGGATGGCTTCATAGGGGCAGTTATTCGCACAGGCATTGCAACCGATGCAGGTCGCCTGGTTGATGACCACTTCACCACCAATGTTCGTCCGGTGAATCGCTCCAGTGGGGCAGCCGATCATGCAGACCGGGTCCGCGCAGTGCATGCAGGCATTGGCCACCATCACATTGCCGCTAATCGGTCCATGGCGCAGAAACCGCGGATTGTTATCATGGGTGGCAGCACAGGCACGGACGCAATCATCGCAACGCGTGCAGCGATCCATCTCGATGACCATGGTGGCCGTGCCATTGAAATAACGGTTCTCCGTGAGGAATTCCATCAGCTCAGCACCCAGCTTGGCGCCGGCATCCGATGCTTTCACCGTCTCGCGCTGCCCGATCAATTCTTCCGCTTGATAAACCGGCGGCAGCTCCTCCTGCGGCACGCTGGGCAGAACCACCTTCTCCATCACGATGGTCGGTATGACGATAAGATGGGCGTAACCGATCACGCGCAGGCTGTGTTGCAAGGTGACCGGGTTTTCCTTGTTCCGCCAATTGTGCGCGATCTCACGCAAACCGTATTCACGACCGGCACCAAGATAATTCACTGTGCGATGACCGCTGCCGTAACGCTGGCTAAGCCGGGCAAAACCCGCACGCACCAGCACCACACCATTCGGATAATCACCTTCCTGCGCCACCACCGGCTCTTTCTCAGGTGACAAGGCGCCTGATTGCGCCATGCGCTTGTAATCACCGCTCCACTCATATTCGCCGTAGGTGGCGAATTGGGTTTGCGCGATGACTTCTTGCAGTCGCTCGTCCGGCAACTGCCGGAAGATCGGCATTTCCCGCAAGTGCGCCGCCAAGGTGCGTTCGCGATAATTCTTCTCGATATGCTCGCGCAACGCGCTGTCGAAACGCATCAAGTCACGCAAGCCTTGCCAGCGTATCTCCAGCAATTCCGTGCCATCGTGTTCGGCAAAAACGGAACTCGTGCGCGGCATGCGGCTCAGGGCGGCGATCTCACCAAAAATATCTCCAGCCAGTAAAGATGCGGTGCGATGCTCGTCCAGAATAGCGGGGACATCTTGCAAAAAGATGCGTACCTGCTGATCACGGCCCGTGCGGGCTCCCACACGATGATCGCGTGCCAGCTGGGCTTTGCGCCGCACCTCCGGATCGCGCGGGTTTTGCCAAAGTTGAGCCAAGGCATCCCACCAGCTTTTCCGCTCCTCAGTCCGGCGGCCCAAAATCTCAGCGGGCAGATCGGGTGAGATGACCACTTTTAAAGAGCGCTTAAGAACGAGAAACGCCGACGTGCCGTAATCACCTTCACGCACGACGATCTCACCGCGGGAAAACCGCCGGATGCGACAATCGTTCTTCAAGATCTGACGCAATGGCACCCGGCGCGGAAAGGCTTCCGGGTTCATGCGATTGAAAGGTGCCACGGCCAGCAGCCGGTCGACATCCTCGTTGGTGATATCGGGATCGAACGCAGCGTCCCAACGCTGCGGCCGGTCTACGACGAAATGGGAGGTATCAAGCATCAGGCGTCAATGACGAGGTCACCTTGCGGACGGCAAATGCAAGTAAGGCAACTGCCCTGCTCTACACTTGAATCCGCCGTTTTCAAATACTCCACCGCCCCGGACTGGATCGCCACGAGACAACTGCCACAACTGCCTGCGCAGCAACCAGAGTCCAGACGAATGCCCTTATCTCTCGCAAAATCCAGAAGATTCAGGGAAGCCGGTTCCCACGCGAACGATTTTCCTGACTTCGCGAAGGTGACCTGCGGTTGCGGCGCACCGAGCATCACTGCTACAGGCGCAGGAGCGGCCTTCTTCTTCACAGAAGCCGGACCGAACGCTTCAAAATGGATCGCAGCCTCAGGAACACCCCATGCCTCCAGACCTTCCGTCAGGTTTTGCATGAAGGCGCCATTGCCGCACAGGTAGAATTGGTAGTTGTTCGACGGCAGCAGTTGTTTCAGCAAATCGATCGTAAGGCGTCCGTTATGCTGGAAGTTAAGACCTTGCACATCTTCTGCCGTAGGCTGGCTGTAACAGATGTGGATGTGGATATTATCATGCTGCCCGGCGATCTCCATGAGATAGGAGCGCTGGATATGCTCCATGCGATTGCGCGCACCGTGGAAGAACCACACCTCGCGCTTGGAACCACTTTCGATAATGGCATTCATCATGCTCAACATCGGCGTGATACCCACACCGCCTGACAGCAGGACGATCGGTTGCGGCTGGTTCATCTCCAGATAGAAATGACCTGCGGGCGCTTTGACATCCAGAATGTCCCCCTCGCGCAGTTTGTCCACGAAGTAACTGGAAGCGAGACCCGCCGGCACGCCGGGCTTGTCCCTAGGCGCTGGCTCGCGCTTGATGGTAACGCGGTAGTAATTGTTATGAAAGGGCGAGTCCGAGATCGAATAACAACGCACTACCGGCTTGTCGTGGCCGGGGATATTGAGCTGAAAAGTCAGATACTGTCCCGGTTTGAACGGGGGCAACGGTTTGCCATCGTGCGGCACCAGGAAGAACGAAAAAACACCCGCGCATTCAAACTGCTTTTGTGCGACCTTGAATTTCCGGAAGCCGTTCCAGGCAGCGATGTTCTTCTGCGCCTCGACGTATTGTGCGCTCGCAGACTTGATCTCCCAGCGAAGTTTCTCACGAGCCAGCGCTTCCTGCTCGCGTTGCCAGTTGAGGCTCCTCAACTTGGCGATGACTTGCAGGATCAGATGCAATCCCAAGCCGCCGAGAAACAACCATCCGACGGCGCTTGCGAACCCGGCTTGCAGTGTATTTTCGATTTCAGCGGGATTCATTTGCAATCAACAGGCACATGCTTTAACAACTGCATTCAACGCAAGTAAATGCTTATGTTGCGTTCCATTCACATATTTACAAACCTTTACAATCACAGCAGAAGAGATGCCGTTTCTAATCTTCTCACGAATGGGATTTTAGCAGGCAGCTTCCTACTGATGACGCCTGCCTTGAGGGCCGCAGAGAATGTGCCTGCCAGGTTTGCAGGAGCAGAGATTTGCAGCACAGCAGGATGCCACGGCGGTGCCGATCCGAAACGCTTTCAGTTTCAATATTGGAAGCACGCCGATCCGCATTCGAAAGCATTTTCCACTTTAACCACAGCCCGTTCCGCACGCATGGCTGAGGATCTCAAGCTGGGTGATGCGACGAAAAACTTGCAGTGCACTTCCTGTCACGCGCCTTTTCACGCACTGCCCGCGAACCTTGTCGAAACACCGCTTTCAGCGATGGAGAGCGTCTCTTGTGAGTCTTGCCATGGCGCGGCCAGCAATTGGAAACTATCTCATACGCGACCGGATTATTCCCACGCTCAGCGGGTCAGCACAGGTATGCGCGACCTGCAAAACCTTTACGTTCGCGCGAACAGCTGTGTCGCCTGCCACCAGAGTATCTCGTCTGATTTGTTGAAAGCCGGTCACCCGGAATTGATTTTCGAACTCGATGGCCAGACCCAATCGCAACCCCGCCATTGGCAAGAGAAGCCCGATTACCATCGCGGTCAGGCATGGCTCACCGGCCAGGCTGTCGCCCTGCGTGAGATGACCGCACAGTTGTTACGCGAGAAAACTCCCAACCCAACTCTCGTGCTTCGCTGGCAAGCTGTTAAGTGGCTCGTGCAACAAAGCCGCGTGGTCTCACAGACCGCTGACCATCTCGTGACGCTTTCCGATGACACCAGCCGCTCCAATCTGGAAACGATCCATCGCATCGCCGACCAGCTTGCCAAGGAAACTTCTGATGCCGAGTGGAACGAGACACAAACGCGCCAGCTCTTGAAACGCCTCGCATCTCTCAAGGCTGACTTCTCTGGCAAAACCTCCCAGCCACTCGCTGCCCGCCGCGCTGAACGGCTTGTCCTCGCGCTCGATCGCCTCAGTGCTGCGTTGCCCGAGAATGTTGCCAAGAGCTTGGATGATTCGCTCAAGAAGCTGTTCGCTTCCGCCCAAGTTCTCGAAGATTTCAAGGCCGAGAACTTTGCCAAAGAGCTCGACGCTCTAGCCGCCAAACTCTGATCCCACCCTAAACCACCACTGGACGTCTCACCGTTCAGCCTCTACCGTTCACTCGTGTTTCGGCCTTGTATTGATTTACACGATGGGAAAGTGAAGCAGATCGTCGGCGGCTCGCTCTCTGACAGCGGCGCTGGCTTGCGTACGAATTTCGTTTCCGAACGTCCCAGTTCTTTTTACGCGGAACTCTATAAACGCGACAATCTCAAGGGCGGTCACGTCATCATGCTCGGCACGGGCAACGAAGCCGCCGCCAAGGAAGCCCTCGCTGCCTATCCTGGTGGACTCCACGTCGGTGGTGGCATCAACGCCACCAACGCCCGCAGCTACCTCGATGCCGGGGCCTCCCACGTCATCGTCACGTCCTGGGTCTTTCGCGATGGCCGCCTTGATGAAGCCCGTCTCGCCGAACTCATCCAGATCGTCGGAAAGTCCCGCCTCGTCCTCGATTTAAGCTGCCGCATCCGTGCGGGCGAATACTTCGTCGTAACCGATCGTTGGCAGAAGTTCACCGATTTGCGCGTCACTAAGGAGACATTGCAAACCCTCGCCCAATCGTGCGATGAGTTCCTCATCCACGCCGTCGATGTCGAGGGCCTCTGCCAAGGTGTCGATCTGGAACTCGTGAAACGCCTTGGACAATGGACGCCCATTCCCACCACCTACGCTGGTGGCGCAAGATCTCTCGAAGACCTGCAACAAGTCGCTCAAGCCAGTAACGGTCGCGTGGACCTCACCATCGGTTCCGCGCTCGATATCTTTGGTGGCAACGGCGTGCGTTACGCTGACTGCGTCGCCTTCAATCATCAACAGGCCGCGAAAACTTCCTGACCCATGCGCGAGTGGCTCAAACGGCATTCGCTCAAGCTTCTCGCCATTCGCGACACACCGAACGCCATCGCTGGCGGCATCGCCATCGGATTCTTCTTCGGCTTCACACCGTTGATCGGCTTAAAGACCCTGCTCGCTATCGGCCTCGCGTGGTTGTGTCGGGCGAACATCCTCGCCACCGTCATCGCCGTCACTCTGCATGATGTCTTGCTACCATTCATGCCCTTCCTCTTCCGCTTGGAATACAATATCGGCTACTGGCTGCTGTCGAATCCGCACGTCTTTCCACCTGATATGAATACCAACGACCTGAGCCCGCATGAGTGGTTAAGCTGGACAACGATATTGAAAGTTGGCGAACCGCTCTTGCTCGGCTCCATTGTCTTCTCCCTGCCCATCTCCACCATCACTTTCTTCATCACCAAAGCGATCATCAGCAGCTACCGCAAACGCCATCCCCTGGAAGAACCCTACTCTGTCTCGTAGCCGTCCCGCATGCGGGATAACGAGGCGGAACTAACCTCCAATTTCTGCGTACCCATGCTCGGATTAGCCTCTTCAGCCCCATAAAACCTATTCCCCCTTCAATCTCTGAACGTTAAAAGTAGAGCGTTGGACGTTGAACGTTTCCCTTCTCTATCAATGTTCGATCCCCCCCATCATTGGCCCGCCGGTGCAACCGGCTTTTGTGGCCATTAGACCACAAACTTCTCCCACCCCACTCCCTCATACTTCGCCTCGAACTGATCCGGATGCAGCAGCTCCGCCAATATCTCCAGCGAATCCACCAAGCGCGGTCCCGGCCGGTTGAAGTAACTGTTTCCATCGATCATGAACACCTTGCCCTTCTGCACCGCCTGCAGATCGTTCCAGTGCGGTTGCTTGATCAATGAATTCACCTCCGCCCGCGTCCGCTCCAGATCGAAACCGCACGGCATCACCAGAATGATTTCTGGATCATGCTCCTGCACCACGCTCCAGTTGATCCACGGCGAATGCTTCCCCGCCTCACCGAACAGCGAGACACCGCCAGCCAGCTCGATCATCTCCGGCACCCAGTTTCCCGCCGCCATCAATGGATCCAGCCACTCGATGCATGCCACCTTCGGACGCGTCTTCACCAGGCACGCCTTCTCGATCACCTCCACACACCGCATCTTGTATTCCTTGATGATCGGCTTCGCGTCCTCCATCGCATTGAACGCATTCGCCACCTGCGCCATATCCGTCCACAAGTCCGCGAACCGTTTTGGTGACAGCGAGATGACCTTCGGTTGCGACGGCATCAAACTCTGCGCCGCCTCCTCCACCTCATCCACCGTCACCGCACACACCTCGCACTGCGCCTGCGTGATGATATGCGTCGGCTTAAGCTCCTTCAACTTGTCCAGATCGATGCCGTAGAGTGACAACCCCTTTTCCAAGAGTGACTTCACCTCCGTATCGATCGCCGCGCTATTCGCCCCTGTATTCACATTCGCCCGCGAACACACCGGCAAGTCCTCGACCGATTCTGGGTAATCACACTCATGCGACCTCCCCACCAGATACGAACCCAAGCCCAGCGCCGCCACGATCTCCGTGGCGCTTGGCAGCAACGAAACTATACGAGGCCGAGACACGACCACACTTTCGCCCATTTCTTAAAATGAACAAGACAGAATCCATCCGCCACCGACACCGTCTCGTATGCTGGATAACGCGACAGAATTAACGCACACTTGGTAAGGATGGCTTCCACGCCGTCCCAAACTAAACCTTCAGGCAAACGCGCACCAAGAGCAGGAATATGGAAACACTTAGACTCGTAAATCGTCCTTCCTAAATCGTAAATTAGTTTGTTCCCCGAAGTCGCCTTCCCATCTCGTCCGTTCAGTGTGACACTCCGCGATAGCATCCTGTCCTGCGGCACTCTAGCCACCAGTCCACACCAACCAGATCCGACCCTCGCCAGCCACTCCAATAGCCTAATCGTCGTCATTCTCGTCCTTCGTCGTCGTCCTCGATTTTTCAAATCAAGGACAGACGCCAGACTTGGACAAAAGCAGAGTCATCGGTCTTCGCGCGCCCCAGTTCGCCTCCCGGTGCAACCGGGCTGAAAACTGAACACTGAAAACTTTCCAACTCCATCGTCCGACGATGGCTCAAGGAACTATGTCAAAGAGCAATG
>DASWYF010000005.1 GCA_036405135.1 Verrucomicrobiia bacterium
AAGGTTGTGATTCGGTGAGATTGTTTTCGGCCAAACATCTGCTTTTAGTTCTAATAATGCAGCCCGCGGTTCAGTGCGGAATGGGTGGGTATCGCTGTATTGGCTGTAAGCGCTCTGCTGCAGGTCCGCGAAAGCAACACCGCTGATCCACGAGAGCGAGATGATGATGACGGCTATCTTGATGACATGTTTTACGGGGGATGATTGCTCTTGGTAGTAAAAGCGGCTTAAGGGCAGAAATAGCGAACCAATCGCAGCGAAGCTAAGCAGAAAGATTTCACCCAAGAGTTGGGAAGACCAGCCGAGATGGAGATGCCAGTGGGCCGTGACCCAATCGAGGAAATCCGCCGAGTAATATCCCTGCCCTAGGTTCATGTTTTTTCCCATGGTGTGAAAGACAGCTACCAGCAGGATCATAAAAGCCGAGAGGAAGGCGGCATGTATAGTCCGCTTCGTGACGGTGGCCGCCCAGAAGCTGACCGTGACGAACGATGCCAATAGGAGACAGAGTGTCCAAAGGATGTGAAAGTCTTGCAGGATTTGCCAAGCCCAAGTCTTCATCGGTTTGGCCATGACGAAGGTTTCGAGTTGCGCGAGGAACAAAGGCAGGAGGACTGCGCAACCCAAACCGACGATACAGGCGAGGCTGAGTTTCAGCAGCCACTGGCGTCGCCAGGCGATGGGCAAGGTCAGATTGCAGGCGTGTATGCCCATCTCTTTTTCTTCACCCAGGGAGATGCAGCCCGCAGTCACGAGGACCATGGTCGCATAGAGTGCCAAGAAACCGTTCAAGGTGTCTGACAAAAGGGAGTGCTTCAGCGGATAGAAGGTGTTCAGCAACAGCATCCCGATCCAAAGTGCCGAAAACAGGTAAGCCATCAGGAGAAGAGGCTTGAAATAGGACAGTTCCTTGCGAAGCAGATTGAGCCGGGGTGAATTGGTCCGTATGCGAAACCAGAATGTGGCAGATGTTTTCTGATCGTCTGCAGCGGTCAGAAAGGGGATTTCCAGATTGGCAATGCCAGTGTCCTGCAAGCGGGAGAATAGTTTCCAGCCCAGCCACAGAAAAACTGGCGAAACCAGCAGACTGATACGTAGCAAAATTCCCTCAGTATTCTGGCTGGAGTCCCAGATGCCGATGTCGAAGTAGCGTGTTTGAGTGTAGACATACACCATGACCACAGCGATCGCTTGCGAGAACAGACAAAGCATCGTGCCGCCGATGGTGGAGCGAGTAAACATCACCCAGAAAGCGCCGGAGCAAACGGTGTAAATCAAGAAGGCGAGGGCCAATTTCAACTGACCACCGATCAAGCCCCAGAAAGGCAGGCAACTGATCCCATTCAAGAGGGCGATGGAGACGGTAAGGATGAAGGTGATCTTGAACTTCTCGGTCCAGATCTGCCAGCGTGTGATGGGATGGCTGAGGAGGATCGGCAAGGTGCGTAGGCTGAACTCTTCACCGAAAGGAAGCGTGGACAGCAGTGCAGTGCCCAATACGAAACCGACACATGCCAGCATATAAACACCGTTGAAACTTTGTTCGATCTGGGAGGCCGGGAGTAACCAGCTCAGAATAGGGACCAGTCCGATCAAGGCGGCCACCACCCACGGCCAGAAGAGGCTCTGGAATTCTTTTTTTAGGCGCACATTCATGGTTTTCCTTGGGAAGTTTTCTGCTCGTTGCCCTTTTGAATGGTGGCTTCGTAAGAAGACATGTCCTTCTCCGCTTCGGAGTTCAGAGCGATCGGTTGCGGCCAGGTGTTCTTCGGGAAAATGACTAGCGCCATGCTGTAACGCTGGCCGCCTGAAGTGCCATAGTTGACCTTTACCGTGCTGTTTTGCAGCCACGCTTCCGTGCGGGGAGAAAGTTTGCCGGTGGCTACCAGTTCCGCAGGTGTGAAATAGCGGGATGATCGATCTGAGAAGTTTCCGTCTTGTGCATTGAGATTCAACAACGCATCGCGAGTCTCTTGATAGAGGAAGGATTCGCGGAAGCCTTCGAAATTCAGACATTTAGCCAGTGCGCCGGTGGCCATGCCGACGAGAGCGATGGCGAAGAAAGGGAACAGCAGTGATTTTTTGATGTTCTGCTGTTCACTGTTCGTCTGGCGAAAGCATCTCCAGGCGGGAACAATAAAACTGGTGGCGGCGATGATAATGCCGCCGAGCAGAATGGGCCAGATACCGGTGGAAGCAAAAGTATGGCTTAGCTGATAGTGAGCCATCACGGAGTACACCGGGCCTTGTAAGACAGGCTGAACCAGCGGGCTGGCGTTATTAAGGGCGAGATGAAAGAGCGCGTAGAATCCGATGGCAGCGGCGATCGCCAAAAACAGTGCATGGACAGTGCGGTCGGCGACAGTGCCCGCCCAAATGCTTATCTGGACCAGCACTGCCACCAGCAGGCTCGCGACCAACATCGAGCCTAGGAGCGGGCCTGAAAAGATTTTCATCATAGACGCATTCAGCGCTTTGCCCGTCAGTCCATGGAGCAGAGTAATGAGAAGGACAGTGCTGGAGAGCGCTATGAGGGTGGCGACGATGTTTTTGATGAGGAATTGCTTCTTGGCGGAGATAGGTGAACTGAGATTCAGGATGTGCGTGCCAAGACGTTTTTCTTCGCCGAAGGAGAGGGAACCTGAGAGCAGAATCACGAGCGGAATATAGATGCCGCACAAACCATTGATAAGGGTGATGTGTACATCTGGATTGCCAGGACGGAGACTGAGGCTGATCGCGGCGGCGAGCCATAAGCTGGCGAAGAAAACTGCCATGAGCAGAATCGGCCTGAGCAAGCGCAGTTCTTTGAAGATCAGATTGAGAAGGGGGCGATTAGCATGGCTTCGAAAATCGATCACGCTTTTCTTGGCTTTGCCTGTAGATGAGGTGATTTCCATCGCATCGTCCCAGTTGCCGGTGATCTCCAAGCGTCGGAGCCGTAACCAGCTTAGCAAAAGAAATACTGGTGCCATGATGAGGGACATGCGCGTGAGCAGCACGTTGATTTTTGTCAGCTCGAGAGAGAGCCGATAGAGGTAAAGGAACTCGTCCTGAATCAGCCAGGCGATCAGATAAAGCGCTGCCAGACTGGTTAGAGAGAGAACAGCACCACCTAGGGCTGAACGGGTGATGAGGGACCAATACATGGCGGCACAGAACAAAAAAGGCAGAAGGCCGAATAAGGGCTGATAGTATGAAGGGAGGACGCGCGGGTCCAAATACCCGCCGGCTACGTGAAACAAGGTGAGTAATCCGATGGCGATGGCGGTCACGATCAATTTCTCCAGCCAGATCTGTGCCCGATGGCATGGCTGGCTGAAAAGCAGGGAGAAGGTGCGCTGCTGAAATTCATTGCCGAACAGCATGGCCGCCAGCATGACGACACTCAGCACGTATATGCTTGAAGCGATGTAATAGAGTCTTTGTGCTGAGTAAACGCCCAGCGACATGAACAAACGGTCCAGAAGCGGTAGCAGGCCCGCCAAGGCGGCGACGAGCCAGGGCCAGAAAATCATCTGGGCTTCTTTTTTGAGACGCACGTTCATGGTGAATTCCTCCTCAAGTCTTTAGCGTGGCGACGAAGACTTCTTCCAATGTGAGTGATTCGCTGGTGAGGTCTTCAGGGGCGAGTTGTTTCAGGCGGTCGTAGATGAGGGGGCCGCCGCCGTTGGCGATGACTTCGAGCTGGCGGCCGTCTTTACGCACGTGCAGGGCTTCTTTGAGGTCGAGGTTGTCTGGCTGGCGGGCGAAGCGCGCGCGGATCTTTTGATACCGCGAACGCGCTTCGTCCGCTCCCAGCTTCAGCACCTCCCGGCCGGCGTCCATGATGGTAAATTCGTCGATGAGGCCCTCGAACTCGCTGATGAGATGCGTGGAGACGAGGATAGTGCGGTTGCCGGGATCGCTCTCCTGATACGCGCCGATGACGGTCTCGATGAATTCACGGCGCACGATGGGATCGAGGCCGGAGGTGGGTTCATCGAGGATGAGGAGTTCAGGCTCCGGGCAGATGGCACCGATGAGGGCGACTTGGGTGCGCTGGCCTTTCGAGAGGCCGCCGGTCTTTTGATCGGCCTTCAAGCGGAAGCGGCCGAGGAGTTCACCTTCGATCTTGCTGCTCCAATGCGGGCGGAAGGAGGCGAGGTAATCGAGGGTTTCACGCACGGTCATCCATGGGTAGAAGGCGACGAAGTCCGGCACATAAGCGAGGCGGCGTTTTACTTCCACCTCGTGCTTCGCGGGGTCGAGGCCGAAGAGGTGCACGGTGCCGTGCTGTGGGCGCAGGAGATTGAGCAGGCACTTCATGGTGGTGGTCTTGCCCGCGCCGTTCCGGCCGAAGAGGCCGTAGCAGCGTCCGCGCGGCACGCTGAGGTTGAACTCGTGCACGGCTTCGTTGCGGCCGTAGGCGTGGCTGAGGCCTTGGATATCAATGACAGCGGCGGGTGTGCTCATAAGGTGGCGGGTTGGGTGTCCGGTTCGTTATCGCGCTGGCGCGCCTCCATCGCGGCCAGGCGTTCGTGGACGAGGGTGACAAATTCTTCGGGGCTTACTTGCAGGTGATGGGCCTGGACGATGGCTTGGTCGATCTCCTGGATGAGCAGCTTGCGGCGGGCGTCTTTCTTCAGCGGGGAAGCGCCCTTGCGTTTCACGAAGCAGCCTTTGCCGGGAATGGATTCGATGACGTCCTGGCTCTCTAACTCCGCGTAGGCCTTGGCGATGGTGTTGCGGTTAACGCGCAGTTCCTCAGCCAAGGGGCGGATGCCGGGGAGGGGTTCATCCGGCTGGAGCGCGCCCGAGGCGGCGGCGGCCTTGATCTGCTCGACAAGCTGCAGATAGACCGGGAGACCGGATTTGAAATTGATCTGAAAGATCATGGCCTTGGTTAAGTGTCATAGGACAGTATGACAGTTTGTGGCGGATGTCAATGGGGGATTTTTTAGCCACTGATGAAACACGGAAGAACACAGATGAGGAATTAGAAAGGGGAAACATCGAACATCGAGAGGGGAAATCGAAGACGACGACGTGAACGAGGACGATTACGAATGGGTTAGCGCAGGTCGAGAGCAACTAGCTTCTTGGTGTCGCGGGCGTAGAGGGTGCCGTTGGCCAGCGCGGGGTAGTTGCGGAGGTTGCTGCCGAGGATCTGGGCGCGGTTGAGGAGTTTGAATTCATCGGGCGTGGCGGCGACGGAGAGGAGTTCGCCGCGTTCGGTGAGGACGAGGAGTTGATCGCCGGCGAGCAGGACGTTCGCGGGGGTGAGGCCGGGTTTGGTCCACATCACTTTCCCGGTAGCGAGTTCGACACAGCGGAGTTCAGTGCCGCCGGGGAAGTCGTGGCGGCCATGCAGACCGTAGAGATAACCCTTCGCATGGACGCTGGTGGCGTATTGGTTGGACATGGAGTCGTCGTTCGACCAGATGGCTTTGGGTTTGTCGCCGGTGAGTTCGAAGAGGGACGCGCCGGTGTCATAGCTGGCAGAGATGAAGATGCGGTTGCCGATGATAAGCGGCGTGGCGGCGTTCACGGAAGCGTTCTCACGGGAACGCCAAGGGTGATCGAAAACCACTTTGCCGTCGGTGGGGCCGAGCGCGGCGAGACCGGCGCGGTGGAAGACGAGGGCGAGGCGCTGGCCGTTGATGGTGGCGATGGCAGGGGAGGAATAGCTGGCTTCGTTGTCGTTCGTTTTCCATTTCACTTTGCCGGTGACGAGCTCGAAGGCGACGATACCGGCGCTGTTCTCTCCGCCGATGTTCACGATGATAGTAGAGCCATCCACAAGCGGAGAGCAGGCAAGGCCGAAGAAGCCTTTATCCGCGCCGAATTCTTTGCGGGTATTCACCTGCCAGAGTTTGGTGCCGTCTTTGAAGTTTAAGGCGGTGAGGATGCCATCAGCACCGAAGGTCACGACGGTATTGCTGGTGATGGTGGGGACGGCGCGTGGGCCGTTATCGAAACCGAAGTTATCCGTGTATGCGGTGGGATATTTAAACTGCCAAATGTTGGTGCCATTGGTGGCGTTGAGACAGTCGATGATTTCTTCATTCGCTAGACGGTGGAAGAGGATGAGTTTGCCATCGCGTACGGAAGGACCGGCGAAACCGGAGCCGACATTTTTCTGCCAGAGGACTTTGGGGCCTTCTTTCGACCACGAGGTGGCGAGAGCGGGGCCAGAGTAGATGCCATCGCGGTTGGGGCCGAGGATCTGGGGCCAGTCTTGGGCGGAGAGGGAAAGGGAAAATAGGAAGAGGAGGAGGAACAATGGGAAACATCGAACATCGAACGTCCAACTTCCAACATCGAGAGGGGGGCGGTGTTGTCTGGGGATAGAAATATTCATTTGGGCAGTTCAGACAGCAGCTTGGCCAAGGGCGCATAGGAGACTGTGCTGATGAATATGATAATGCCCGCAACCCAAGATACAAACCAAGACATGACGAGGAGAGTGACGACGCTGCGCCATTTGCAATCGAGGGTGTTTTTGATGGCGAAGAGACTTAGAAGAAACCAAGCGAGTAAAACGAGCGGCAATATCGCGATCAGGGCCGCGATGCTCCAAGGCTCAAATTTGGCGGTTACTCCTAACGCAATACCCAGAACGAGCAGCAACATCCCACCGATGAAACAGAGGGTGCCCAAAATCTCCAAGTAGATGGCCAGTTTCAAGCAACGGAAGTAAGTCGTTTCTATTTGGGAAAACCAGCAGGAGATGCGGAGGTTCAGAGCTTGGAGGAAAGTTCCCAAAAGCAGGATGAGCGGAAGTGACCAGCTCAGGTAATCAGAAATGTTTATGGCATGCTCATTTGTGGGCATAGGAGTGCTGGTCGTAGGTGGCGGATCAGGAGGCACAATATTACCCGGTGGGACCGCTGGGTGTGTGGGAGCAGGAGCATTCGTGGGTGTCGGCGGGGCCAAGGGAATCATGCCGGTTTGCGTATCTGGCAGATTCAGTTGCTGGCCGAGGCGGATGGTGTGGGGCGGGGGCAGGTTATTCAGGCGGGCGATGTCTGGCCAGCGAGCAGCACTGCCGAGTTCGCGTTGGGCGATGCGCTGGAGGGTGTCACCGGATTTGACGGTGTAGGTGCGGGCGGTGGCGGTGAAAATCGAGAGCAGGAACAGCAGGGTGATGAGCAGGAGCGAAAAGAGCGTGGTCCTTGAACGGCGAGGTTTGATTGGTGGTTGAAAAATCAAAGCCATGCTTCCTGGGGCATGACTGTCACTGAATCAGGCGCGGCTGGCAATGAGCTTTAGAAGTCCTGGAAAGTGTTTGTTCAGCTCGGTGGTGCGCAGAGAGGTCATGCACTTGGTGCCTTCCGCTTTGGTGGAGATGAGGCCGGCATCGCGCAGGACTTCGAAGTGATGGGAGCGCGTCGCTTTCGAGATGTCCAGCGGGACTTCGTTGCAGGCGAGGGCGCGACCCTCCGCACGTTGCAACTCCTGCACGATGGCGAGGCGGCAGGGATCGGAAAGCGCCTGCATGACCGTGGCCAAAGGCACGTCTTTCAGATCCGGATGCGAATAGGTCTTCACTGCGGGGCAACATCGCATGCTTTGAATAGTTCGACAATCATCGAATTATATTTTGACGAACAGTGGGAGGTGATTTAAGTTCGATTTACGTCGAACAAGTATTCGGCGGGTCGCAAATTGAGCTAAGTTGTTCCATGATCCAAAAAGCAACCATTCCATTTTCAGTCCTTGATCTCGCTTCGGTGCGGGAAGGCGGGAGTGTGGCGGAGAGTTTTCGTAATACGATGAGCTTGGCGCAGCATGTCGAGCGGCTGGGCTACAAACGCTTTTGGCTGGCGGAGCATCATAACATGGCGGGTATCGCAAGTGCGGCTACGTCGGTCTTGATCGGTCATGTGGCGGGTGGGACGAAGACATTGCGCGTGGGCTCGGGTGGCATCATGTTGCCGAACCATGCAGCGCTGATCATCGCGGAACATTTCGGGACACTAGAGGCGTTGTATCCGGGACGGATTGATTTGGGGTTAGGTCGCGCACCGGGTTCGGATCAATTGGCGGCGCGAGCTATCGGACGTGATCCTTCGGCGGGGGATAAGTTTCCAGAACAGGTGCAGGAGTTGTTGAGGTTCTTGGGGCCAGTAGCACCGGGACAACGATTACAGGCGGTGCCGGGTGGCGGATCGAATGTGCCGGTGTGGTTGTTGGGTTCCAGCTTGTTCAGTGCGCATCTGGCGGCAGTGCTAGGATTGCCGTTTGCGTTCGCAAGTCAGTTCGCGCCCGCGATGATGATGGATGCGCTTGAACTGTATCGGAGCAAATTTGAACCTTCTGTATATTTAACGAGACCATACGCGATGGTAGGGTTGCCGGTGATCGCGGCGGAGACGGATGATCAGGCGCAGTATTTGGTCACGTCTGCTTACCAACGTGTTTTGAAACTGCGCCGGGGTGAGGCGCTCTATGTTCCGCCGCCGGTGCAAAGCATGGACGGCTTATGGAACGAAGTGGAGCGACAGATGGTAGCGGAACACTTTGGCGCGGCGATCATCGGTGGGCCGGAAACGGTGGAGCGGAAGTTGCGGGCATTCATCGATAAGACAGGAGCGGATGAGCTGATGCTGCACTCGGAGTTCTATCTGCATGAGGATCGATTGAGGTCTTATGAGATCGTAGCGGGGATTTTTATGAAGTGAGCGGAAACATCTCACTGGAGATACATTTATGGAATACAGACATCTTGGCGGTTCAGGTTTCAAGGTTCCGGTTCTGACGTTGGGAACGGGCACGTTCGCAGGCAAGGGACCTTTGTTCTCTTCTTGGGGAAGCAGTGACGTGGCGGAGGCGACACGGCTGGTGGATATCTGTCTGGAGGCGGGGTTGACGATGTTTGATAGCGCGGATGTGTATTCCGGCGGGCAGGCGGAGGAGGTGTTGGGTGGAGCAATCAAGGGACGTCGGGACAAGGTGTTGATCTCGACGAAGGCATCGTTCCGCTTGGGCGATGGGCCGAATGATGTGGGCTCGTCGCGGTTTCATTTGATCAAGTCGGTGGAGGGGAGCTTGAAGCGCTTGGGGACGGATTATCTGGATCTGTTTCAATTGCATGGGTTCGATGCGATGACGCCGATCGAGGAGACGTTGAGCACGTTGGATGATCTGGTGCGGGCGGGGAAGATACGTTACATCGGTTGCTCGAATTTTTCCGGATGGCATTTGATGAAGTCGCTAGCGATCGCGGAGAAGTATGGTTACTCGCGCTATGTGGCGCATCAGGCTTATTACTCGCTGGTGGGACGCAGCTATGAATGGGAACTGATGCCGCTCGCAGTGGATCAGAAGGTGGGCGCGGTGGTGTGGAGTCCGCTGGGCTGGGGACGGCTCACAGGAAAAATCCGGCGCGGGCAACCGATGCCGGAGACGAGCCGGTTGAATTCACAAACTGCTGTAGAACTCGGGCCGCCGATAGATCAGGAACTGTTGTATCGCGTGGTGGACGTACTGGATGCGATCGCGGCGGAGACGGGCAAGACGGTGCCACAGATCGCGTTGAACTGGTTGCTGCAGCGGCCGACGGTTTCGACGGTGGTGATCGGTGCGCGGAATGAAGAGCAGTTGCGGCAGAACCTCGGAGCGGTGGGTTGGAATTTGACGAAGGAACAGGTCGCGCGACTGGATGCAGCGAGCACGACGACACTGGCTTACCCTTATTTTCATCAGCAGAAGTTTGTGGAGCGGAATCCGTTTCCAGTGTGAGTGGTGATGTTATTTTGCGCTTGAGCGAAAAATGGGAAATGCGAGTCTCCTGCGCATGATCCAAAATCTGATCAAGAAAGCTTTGGCCCCGGCATTGCTGGGATTGGCCCTTACGCTTGCAAGTTCACTTCAGGCAGCGGATGCCAAGCATCCGGATACTTCCAAATGGCAGGACCTTTTGAAGACCGATCTTTCCAATGCCGTCGGCGGCGAGCATTGGACGGTGGAGAATGGTGTGCTGGTGGCGAAGCATCATGACACATTGTGGACGAAGGAGTCCTATGGTGATTTCATCCTCGACTTGGAATTCAAGGTGGCTGAAGAGGCGAACAGCGGTGTCTTCCTGCGCTCGGGTAATACGAAGGATGTGCTGGCGGCCTTGGAGATCCAGGTGCATGCGGGAGCGGATGGTTCCAAGTATGGCATGGTGGGCGCGTTGTATGATGCGATGCCGCCGTCCAAGAGCATGGCGAAGCCGGTGGGCGAGTGGAATCGCTACACGATCACGTGCAAGGGCAGCAAGGTAACGGTGGTGCTGAATGGCGAGACGATCATCGATGCCGATCTCGATAAGTGGCCCGAAGTGAAGAAGAACCCGGATGGCACGCCGAACAAATTTCCGAAGGCGCTGAAGGATTTCGCGCGGAAAGGACCGATCGGTTTCCAAGGGTTGCATGGCAAGGCGCAGGCGCCTGTGTATTACCGGAATATCAAGATCAAGTCGCTGGAGTAAGCGGCGGTTTAGAATGATTTGAGAAAACTGGCTGGAGGTAACTCTGGCCAGTTTTTTATTGGAGCGTGCCCGTCCTCGGGCACAGCAAGGTTCAAAAGCCAGTTGCTGCTCGAAATGCAAACTTAGCCCGGATAGAGAAGATTCTAGAATAGTGTAGAGCAAAACTAGCCCGCCTTTGCTTATGGACGTTGCTGCGACTCGGAGAGTCGCGCTCCGCTGGTCATATGTTTTAACCAGTCTTTGATTCTCGTTTGGGTGGGATTGTGTTAATAGGGTGGGAAGCATTCACTTGGGCTTTGCCTTTATATGAAGAGCATTTGTTCTCCATCGGCGATATGGATGATTTCCGCGAGTTGGCGGCGTTTGTGGGCTTTGCTGTTGTTAGTCGGATTGTTGGGGCAAAGCGTTAAGCTTGCGGCGGCAGAGGAGGCTTATGATCTGGTGGTTGTAGAGGGGACGCCGGGAGGGATCACGATGGCGGTGCGAGGGGCGCGTGAGGGTTTGAAAGTGTTGCTGGTAAATCGCACTGAACATCTGGGCGGTATTCTGAGCAGTGGATTGGGCGTGTGGGATACCCTTTATGAAGGGAAGCGTGCGCCGATCTATGATGAGGTGAGGCAGACGATCTTTGATCATTATCGCACGACATACGGGGAGAATTCGGAACAATATAAGCAGGCGTTGCCAGCCAAGAGCGGGCATGCGAATGGGAAGTTTGAGCCGAAGGTGGCGGAGAAAGTTTTCAATGAGCTGGTGGCTAAAGAAACGAGACTGACAGTGTGGCGAGGATTCACTCCGTTCGAGGTAAAGCGTGAGGGGGCAATCATCCAGTCGGTCACTTTCAAAGCGACCAAGGGCACGGAAACGAAAACGGTCACGGCGAAGGTGTTTGCGGATTGCTCGTATGAAGGAGATTTGGCGGCGCTGGCGAAGGTGCCGTATCGTGTGGGACGGGAGGCGCGCGGGGAATATAACGAGCCGCATGCGGGCAAGGTATTCATGATTGCCTCCAAAACGGCACCTACTCCTGAATCGGCGAAGCTCGCGGAGATGCATGACGCGCTGAACCTGCGCAAGTTCCCCGGGTTTCAGGCGATCGCACCAGGCAGCACGGGTGAAGCGGATGGCGAGGTGCAGGCTTTCAACTATCGCACGATATTGTCCTCTGATCCGGCCAATCGCTTGCCAGTGACGAAGCCAGCGAACTATGACGCCGCAGCGATGAGGGCGTTGGAGTTCGGCTCCATGGTGCGGCCATTGCCGAACAAGAAGATCGGCTGGAACCGTCCTCAACTGATCGGGCCGCAGACGGATTATGTGGAGGGTGATGCGCAAGTGCGCAAGAAAGTCATGGACGCACATTGGGAGGCGACGACGGCGTTGCTTTACTTCCTGCAGAACGACGAATCGGTGACGCCTGAGCGGCGGAAGTTTTTCGGTCAACTGGGATTGGCGAAGGATGAATTCACGGACAATGGACATCGGCCCTATGAGTTTTATGTGAGGGAAGCGCGGCGGATCGTGGGGCGCTATGTGTTCACACAGCATGATGCGATGCTGGCGAAAGGATATCAGCGTGCGCCAGTCCATGAAGACAGCATCGGCGTGACGGAGTGGTATATGGACGCGCACGCATGCACGACGAATCGCGTGAAAGACAGCCTGGATGAGGGCAAGATGATGTTGCATTGCGAGACGTTTCCGGGACAGGTGCCGTATCGGGCGCTGTTGCCGAAAGGTGTGGATAATCTACTGGTGCCGGTTTGCCTGTCATCGACGCATGTGGCATGGGGAACGATCCGACTGGAGCCGACGTGGATGAATATCTGTGAATCCGCAGCGTATGCGGTGGTGCAAGCGGTGAAGGAAAAACAAGTGCCAGCGGCAATAGATAGCGACAAGCTCTTGCGCACACTGGCGGAGAAGAGGGTGATGTTGAGCTTCTTCAATGATGTGGATGTGAGTGGCAAGGAGGCGTGGATTCCGGCGGTGCAGTATTTTGGCGCGAAGGGATTTTTTGCGGCCTATGATGCGAGATTGAATGAGCCGCTGACGCTGGAGGTTGCGAAACGCTGGGCTAGCGGTTTGAAGCGTATCAAGGACGGGACTTTAAAAGCGGATTCACTGGCGCAGGCAGTCGCGATAGATGAGAATGTCGTGAAGAATGTGACGCAGGGACAGTTCATCGGCATGTTGCCCAGTGGCAATCGAGTGAAGGTGCTTCCGTCTTTTTCAAAACTGACACGGGGCGAGGCGCTTGTGATGATGTGGGAGGCGTTGAAGGAATAGAGAGCATGGGGATTTATAGAGCAACAAGTCATCAGGCAGCGATCGGTTCGCTCACTCCTCACCCCAGCCCTCTCCTCATTGAGAGGAGAGGGAGAAGAATGCGCGCGCCAGGTTTTTTAATGGGCTTGGTGTTTCAAAGAGCGCCATCGATTGCGCGAAAGTTCGTCCTGTTGATTTTACTTATGACCATGGGCTTAGGCAGTTCTTCACTCCATGCAGAGGGAACGAATGACGTGCTGTCTTGGAACAAATTGCCGAACCTGCCGGACAAGGAAGGTTTCGCCTCGATGTTTGCTGGGGTGCATAACGGAGCGTTGATCGTGGCGGGTGGGGCGAATTTTCCGGGCAAGCGGCCGTGGGAGGGTGGGACGAAGATTTGGTATGACACGGTGTTTGCGTTGGAGAAACCGGATGGGGAATGGAAGACGATCGGGAAGTTGCCGAGGCCGCTCGGCTATGGTGTCAGCATCACGACGGAGGAGGGGATCATCTGCATCGGGGGAAGTGATGCGGGCGGACATCATGCGGAGGTCTTTCGGTTGGAGTATGTGAATGGGTCGCTGAAGACGACAACGTTGCCGCCTTTGCCAAAGCCGTGTGCGAACACGTCGGGGGCGTTGCTCAAGAACACGGTCTATGTGGCAGGCGGTATTGAGACGCCGACGGCGACGCAGGCGTTGAATACGTTATGGGCACTGGACCTGACGAAGATTGATACGGGGTGGAAAGAGTTGGAGCCGATGCCGGTGGGCCGGATGCTGGCGACGGCAGGTGTGCAGGAGGGCTCGTTCTTTGTTTTCAGCGGAGCAGGATTGAAGGCGGATGCGGAGGGGAAACCGGCTCGGGAATGGTTGCGCGATGCATATCGCTATACGCCGGGGAAGGGGTGGAAGCGGATCGCGGATTTGCCGCGAGTATCAGTGGCAGCGCCTTCACCGGCACCGGCCTTGGGGCAATCGCATCTGCTCGTGATGGGCGGCGATGATGGGGCGCAGGTGAGTGTCGCGCCGACGGAGCACAAAGGATTTCCGCGAGACATTCTCGCGTATCACACGGTGACGGATACATGGACGACGCGCGGTGAGGTGCCGTTCTCGAAGGTCACGGTGCCGGTGGTGGAGTGGGAGGGGAAGTTCATCGTGATCAGTGGGGAGAAGCAGCCGGGCATACGCTCGCCGGAGGTGTGGAGTGGCGAAGTGGTGCGGAAGAAGAAGTCGTTTAGCTGGCTGAACTATGTGACGCTGGGGTTATACCCGATCATCATGCTGGTGGTGAGCTGGAGCGTGGGGCGGAAGAAAACGAGTGATGAGTTTTTTCGTGGCGGGCAAAAGATTCCGTGGTGGGCGGTGGGGTTGAGTATCTATGCCACGATGTTGAGCAGCCTGACATTCATGGCGATCCCGGCGAAGGCTTATACGACGGACTGGACGTTCTTCCTCGCGAACATGGCGGTGCCGCTCCTTGCGCCATTGGTTATCGCGATTTATCTGCCGTTCTTTCGTAAGCTGAACATTACGTCGGCGTATGAATATCTGGAGAAGCGTTTCAATCTGGCGGCGCGGTGGTTCGGGAGTGCGTCGTTCATTGTGATGCAGTTGGGGCGGACGGCGATCGTGCTGTATCTTCCGGCGCTGGCGCTTTCTACGGTGAGCAGTTTCGACATGCGGACGTGCATCCTCATCATGGGTATCATCTGCATCTTGATGACGTTTGAGGGCGGGCTCGAATCCGTGGTGTGGACGGATGTGGTGCAGACGGTGATCTTGCTTTTGGGCGCGCTGGTGACGCTGGTGGTGGCGTGCATGCACATTCCGGGTGGGGCGGCGAAGATTTGGGAAGTGGCGACGACGGATGATAAACTTTTTGGGCCACTTCAATGGACGACGGATCTGACGATCGGCACGGCGTGGGTGATTCTCATCGGTAACTTGTTCTCGAATCTGATTCCTTACACAGCCACGCAGGATGTAGTGCAGCGGTATGTGTCCACGAAGGATGAGAAGCAGGCGGCGCGGTCCATCTGGACGAATGCGCTGATGGTGGTGCCTTCCACGGCGTTGTTCTTCGCAGTGGGCACGGCGTTGTATGCGTTTTATCGGTTGAACCCGGACCGGCTTGATCCGGCGCTAAAGAATGATGCGATTTTCCCGTTGTTTATCGTGAGCGAGTTGCCGGCGGGCTTGGGTGGATTGGTGGTGGCAGGTATCTTTGCGGCGGCGCAACCGACGAGCAGCTTGAACAGCATCGCGACGGCGTGGGTGACAGATTTTCAGGCGCGGTTGAATCCTGATATGAACGATGCATCGCGGTTGAAGGTGGCGAAGTGGGTGACGGTGTTATCGGGCATAGCGGGGACGGCGATCGCACTGTTGATGACGCGGTATGAGATCGCGTCGCTGTGGGATGCGTTTTTGGGAATGCTGGGATTGACGGGTGGGGCGTTGGCGGGATTGTTTGCGTTGGGGATTTTCACGACGCGGGCGCATGGGGTGGGGGCGATGATCGGAGCGATCTCCAGTGTGGTGGTGCTATATTATGTGCAGCGGCATACGGCACTGCATTTCTTCACGTATGGAGCGATCGGAATTTTGACGAGTTTTTGTGTGGGATGGCTGGCAAGTGTGGTGATTCCGGCGGAGAGGAAACCGCTGGAGGGATTGACTAGGAAGACTGCGGGATAGGAAACATCGCGAATGGGAAATGACGAATGACCAAGCCCTAATGACGAAGGAATGAGCAATGTCTAATGGGGTATGAGCGTGGTGTTACGACGATGATTTTAGAAAGAAATGATTATGAAGTTTGAGAGATTGCGTGGGTTGGTGGCGGCGCCTTTTACGCCGTTCAATGAAGATGGGTCGTTGCACTTGGAATTGATTCCGCAGTATGCGGCGCATCTGGCGGAGAATGGCGTGAGTGGTGCGTTCGTATGTGGGACGACGGGTGAGGGGCCATCGCTGAGTGTGGCGGAGCGGAAGGACGTAGCGGAGCAGTGGGTGAAGTCTGCACCGTCATCGGTGAAGGTGATCGTGCATACGGGGCATAACAGCCTGACGGATTCGTGCGAACTGGCACGGCATGCGCAGGAGATCGGGGCGGCGGCGACTTCGCTGACGTCACCGAGTTTTTTCAAGCCGGGCAATATCAAGGATCTGGTGGATACGTGTGCGATGACGGCGGCGGCTGCGCCGGATCTGCCTTTTTATTATTATCATATCCCGGTGATGACGGGGGTGAGTTTGCCGGTGCCGGAATTCTTGCGCGCGGCGAAGGATGTGATCCCGAATCTGGCGGGCATCAAGTTCACGCACGAGAGCCTGATGGATTATGCGAATGCGGTGCGGGTGGAGAATGGGCGTTTCGATGTGTTGTTTGGTCGTGATGAGATGTTGCTGGGCAGTCTGGTGGTGGGCGCGAAGGGGGCGGTGGGGAGCACGTACAATTACATCGCGCCGATATTCAATCGGTTGTTGGAGGCGTATCGAAAAGGTGACTTGGTGGCGGCGGAAGCGGAGCAGGCGAAGGCGAATGAGGTGATCGGGGTGATGATCAAGCACGGCGGGTTGCCAGCGGGGAAGGCGATCATGAAGTTGCTGGGGCTGGATTGCGGGCCGGTGAGGCTGCCGTTGCGGTCGCTGACGGCGGTGCAGGAGAAGGCGCTGGCGGAGGATTTGGAGAAGGTGGGGTTCAATAAATGACGAATGACCAAGCTCGAATGACGAAGGAATGAGCAATGACCGAATGTTTTTTTAACCACAGATTAAACACGGATCACACGGATGGGGATATTGTTGTATGTGATGGGGATTGAAGGGATACTACTGATGACGTAGTTGCAGGTTTGAATCTTCAAATCCACGACTTATGCCGACGGACATAATCTTTGAGATCAAAGTGATGTTTTTTGCGGTGTTCGTGTTTATGTTTTCCGCCCTCTATTACGCGGTGCCAAAGATGTATGAGGAGGCGGTGAAACCGGGGAATGAGTTTTTGAAGAGGATGTGGCAGGTGAAGGGAGAGGAAGAAACCTGGGTAAGAAAAAGGAGGAGGGTTTTGGTGGTTTTTGGCGTTTTCATGCTCGTGATGATCATAACCTTCTAAAATCCGTTGATAGGTAATGGGTAAATTCCGCGTAACGTTTCTGTTTGAAATGGCGTCTTAGTAGGGGAATCGAAGCGTTGTCCCTAAGTTATGAATAAGACGGGCATTTTGCTGGGGTCGGTGGTGGTGAATGTGGCGTTGGGCGCGGTGGTGCTCATGCGTCCATCTGAGCCTGTGCCTGCGCCGGTGAAAGAGGTGCCGCAGCCCAAGCAGATCATCCGCACGAAGACGGAGACGGTGTTCGTGCCGGGGGAGACGGAGGTGGTGACGCAGTGGGCTAAGCTGGATTGGCGGGTGATCGAGTCGGAGGATTACGTCAAATATATCGCGAATCTGCGCGCGGCGGGGTGTCCAGAAGAGACGATACGGGATCTGATCATCGCGGATGTGAACAAACTTTACGCGGCGAAGTGGAAGATGCTGCATCCGGTGGAGCAGCAGTGGAAGTATTGGGAGGCGGAGAGCAAGCGGGACAAGAAGGATGAGCGGAAATCTGAGGAGCGCCGTGAGCTGGAGAAGGAGCGGGATGAGCTGATCAGGTCGCTGCTGGATGTGAATCCCAGGTCCGAGATGGCGAAGTATTCGTGGGATCAGGAACGCATCGGAAGAGATGAGAAGCTGGCGTTTTTGAGCGAAGAAAAACATGCGCAGGTGAAGGGGCTGGATGAGAAGTATCGCGATGAGGTGCGCAAGGTGATGGAGGAGGGGAAGGCGGCGAATCTGAGCAAGGAGGAGTTGAGCCAGAAGGTGGCGGCCTTGCGCAAGCAGCACGAGACGGAATTGGCTGGCGTCCTAAACGGAAGCGAGTTGTTGGAGTATGAACTGCGGACGTCTGGTCTGGCGAACAAGATGCGGAACGATCTGGCGTGGTTTGAGCCGAATGAGCAGGAGTTCCGTGCGTTATATCAAAAGCTCAAAGCGGCTGAGGCGCAGGCTTCTGCGAATGGGCAGAAGCTTTCGCTGGAGAAGGATTTGGCGCAGTTGGGTGACATGAAAGGTGTGCTGTCACCAGAACGTTTGGCGGATTTTCAGCAGATACAGGATCCAGCGTATCGGGATGCATTGAAGCTGGCGGAGCGGTTTGAGCTGAATCCGGAGGCGACGAAACTGGTGGCGCAGATCAGTCAGGCGTCTGAGGCGGAGATATTGAAAGCGATGGCGAATCCGAATCTGTCCGCAGAAGAAAAGCAGGCGCTGACGCGGGCGATCAAGGATGAGAAGAAGAAGGCGTTGAGCGAGGCGATGGGGAAGAGAGTGAAGAGGAAGTAAGGGGAAACATCGAACGTCCAACTTCCAACGTCGAACATCGAGAGAAGAGGATTTAGCCACTGATTGAACACGGATCACACGGATGGGGGAGAGGGTTTCAAGTGTGCAATGTGAAATTTTCAAGGGAGAGCAGTTAGCGCCGACTGACGTCGGCGGCTACGGATAGGAAACAAAATACCCGCTGGGCTTGCGCGCCAGCGGGTGAAATGTGAACCGAGACGCCGCTTGGAAGCGGTGGTCTGTGAATCAAAAGAAGTCAGTTATTCCTTCTTCTTCTTTTCTTCGCCTTTGCCTTTTTCGCCTTCTTTTCCGCCCTTACCGCCGCCGGGACCACGGCCGATGCCAGCTTTCTGCATCTTCTCGCGGTCTTCCGGGCTGATCTTGGCGCGTTCTTCCTGATCGATACGACCGTCTTTGTTGGCGTCGTATTTCTCATTCATCTGCTTCATGAGAGCTTTCTGTTCTTCCGTCAGGGGCGGACGCTCCTTCTTCTTTTCTTCTTGAGCTTGGGCGGAGGTGAAGGAACCGACGAGCACGAGGGCCAGTGCGGTAGTGATGATATGCTTCATAGCTATACTTTCATTTGAATCACCGGCCATGCAACCATGCCGACGAGCGGCTGGTGTTGTTGTCAGAGGGCCGTTGCTTCATAGAGTTAAACGTCTGAAAGGGGAAAAAGTTCTCTTAAAAGTGAAATAATGAAAATCGGAGGGGGACATTCGCAACTTGCTGATGGGCATGGTTTTAGCTTGATCAATGTTTGGTGAGATTGGGTTGGGCAGACGACTTTTAATATTCGGCCTGCTTGTAATGTGTTTGAAATCAATAAGTTAGACAAATGAAGAGTTCATCGCCTGAGGTCAGGATTACTGTCCCGCCTACTCAAAATGCGATTCATCTGCTGCGCACGGCGCAGCAGCATCATGTGAGCTTGAGCGCGATGGCGGATCAGAAGGCGAATATCATGATCGGTGTCTCGGCTTTGATCTTTTCGATGCTGCTGGGCTACACGCAGAAGGAGGGGTTGACGTTGCCGGTGCTGATCTTGTTTGTGTCCACCTTTGCGGCGGCGATCACGTCCATCATGGCGGTGATGCCGGCAGTGAAGACGACGGACAGAGTGCAGTCGGGTGTGAATCCGCTTTTCTTTGGATCGTTCAGTGAGAAGTCGCCCGAGGAGTATTGCGCGGAGATGGAGAAGATTTTGAAGAGTGATGATTCCATCTACACAGCGATGGCGATGGACATGTATTACTTGGGCGGGGTGTTGTATCGGAAGAAGTACAAATATCTCGCGTATAGTTACCGGATATTTTTAGTGGGGTTGGTGCTGGCGTTTGTGACGGGGTTGTTCACGCATTGGGAATAGGCCGGTTGCACCGGCGGGCCAATATTGGGGAAAGGCGTTAATGTATTTGAAAACGCTGGGCTCGCTCACTCCTCACCCCGGCCCTCTCCTCGTTGAGAGGAGAGGGAGAACATTTGGGTGCCTCAATGATTCCGTAACATTGATCACTTCGCTGCAGTGGGGCGGCGGTAGATTTTGTGGATGGCGGCTTGGTCGGTGCATTTGATGAGGACTTCGTCGATGCATACGTGAGGGGGGCGGCTGGCGCACCAGACGAGGGTTTCGGCGATGTCTTCGGCGACCAATGGTTCGGTGCCTTCGTAAACTTTCTTGGCTTTTGCGGTGTCGCCGCTGAAGCGGACGAGGGCGAATTCGGTTTCGGCGATGCCGGGATCGATGCTGCCCACGCGGATGCCGGTGCCGTTGAGTTCGAGTCGCAAGGAGCGGGTGATGGAGAGCTCGGCAGCCTTGGCGCCACAGTAAGCTGAGCCGCCTTCATAGGCGACGCGTCCAGCGATGGAACCGATGTTCAGAATGTAAGCGCCGTTGTGATGCGGCATAAGAGGAAGCACGGCGCGAGTCATGCGGAGGAGGCCGAGGACGTTGGCTTCCATCATAAATTCCCAATCGGCGTCTTTACCATCGGCGACGGTGTCGGCGCCTTTTGCACCACCGGCGTTGTTGATGAGGATGTCGATGTGTGGTGTGTGCGTCTTGGCCCACGCGATGAAGGTGTTCACGCTTTCGGTGCTGATGACATCAAGGGAATGGACGAGGGCATTGGGTGCGCCAGCTTTGCGGCATTCGGCGGCGACTTCTTCCAGGCGATCTAAACGGCGGGCACCGAGGATGACGTTGCTGCCTTCAGCGGCGAAGGCGCGGGCGGTGGCGGCACCGAAGCCGCTGGAGGCACCGGTGATGATGACCCATTTGTAGGTGAGGCGTGACATGGGGGAAGGGTAGAGGAATTTGGACAGGATTTACAAGATGGACAGGATCGAGGAATAATGTGTGATGCGTGGTTGGAAGGAGTTTCAAGTTTTCAGTGTTCAGTTTTCAGTCGGAAAAGTTTGAGCCTCGTTCCTCGGCTGAGGAGAGGCGGACGGGTGATTCCGCAAGCGGCACAGCCCTGCCACGCTAGCGAGTCCAGCTACTGGAGCAGCTTGAGATCTACACCGGCGGTTTTCAGGGCTTTGAAAAAGTTAGTGCCGGGACCCATGTAATACTTTCTCTGGTAAACGTATTCTACGTTGGATGGATCATGTCCGTGCAGGATTTCCAAGCGGAGTGAATCCTGATTGGCCAAAGTAACGGTCATCCGGCCAGTCGGTGCGCATTTGTGCATGCCAACTTCCTGAGCGGGGCCCAAGGCTGCAAGGATGACTTCGCAAAGTTTTGGGTCTTGGATGGAGAAATTCGTCTGGTGCCGTGAGAATGTCTGGAGGGAGATGACGACTGGCGCGCTGGTGGGGAAGCTGGGGGAAGGACCGATAATTTCGCGTGCCTGATGTTCCACACGTTTCTCACAGCCAAAGAGCAAGGTGCAGAGCAAGAGGGTGGCGATGAAAACAAGCCTTGGTTGATTGGGGGACACGCTCATTTGACAGGAGTATTGTTCAATCAGGTTGAAGGAGACAAGTCTCGGACGGCGGATTAGCTTCTGATTGCGGTAATTCGCTCAAGAGAAATGGTTTTTTGTGGTCAGCTTTTCCAGTGGAGGCAAAAAATAGCCATTAATTAGACTGAAATATCGAGGTATAGACGATGGCATGGGGGGTGCTAATTCCGGCGGGGGAGCGAAATGTTCCACCATATGTTGTATATGAAAACGTCCTACTCTGTTTTGCCGGGCGTTCTACTGATAAGCCTGAACATCGGATGCAGCAGTGAGCCGGAGGCTGCAACCGAACTGACACCTCCTCCGGTTCCTGTAAGTCTCGAAGTGGCCGTGGAAGCGTTGGTGAAACCGTCTTCCAACTCTGCGGCAACCATCACACCACCGGAGTTTTCTGGTGATACCTCCAATGCTGCTTCAGCAGCAAACACACGTATGGGCGGCCAAGAATTTGGCATCGCTCCCATCACGAATGAGAAGGGTGAGGTGGACCTCAATGCGCTGACGTCCGCACTGCAATCGTACGTGGCGGACCGCATGGTGCCGGCCAACAGCATCAAGGATCTCAAGGTGCTGGTGGATGAGAAGTTTCTGGCGAGCCTGCCATCCCCGCCGCCCGGGATGAAGTATGTGTGGGATAGCCGGCTGCAGGTCACGTTGGCGGCGAATTAATAAACGGAGGAATGCTTATGAAAATTTTCACTGGAATGAGTAAAGCAAGAACAGGAAGGGGAGATTGGACAAGCGGTGGCACCTGTCCCACTGCCATCACGGCGTTCACGTTGATCGAGCTGCTGGTGGTGATCACGATCATCGCGATTCTGGCGGGGATGCTTTTACCAGCACTTGCGAAGGCGAAGATGAAGGCGAACTCGACGAAGTGTTTGAACAATCTCAAGCAAATCGGCGTGGGCGAGGCGATGTATGTGAGTGATAACAAGGAGAAGATCACGTACGCAGCCATGCGCGGTTTGAACACGGGCGGTGAATTCACATTCGATGATCTGATCAGCGATTATGTGGGCGGTGCGCTCACGGATGCTGAGAAGATCGCGAACCAGACTCCGGCCAGGAATGTCGTGCGGGCATTTCGTTGTCCGGCAGACAAGGCGCCGCTGGCCTCATGGGTGACGAGCGGGACGCGGCGCACGTATGCGATGTCAGGTCATAACATGAGCACGACGGGGAAGGGGATGCATAACAACTGGCGCGTATCGCCGGTGGATAAAACGGGGTTGGGCCTTTACTGGGGACATAACAGTGCGGGGCCGGTGTCATCGACGTTCAACACGACGGATACGATTCCGCCGCGTAAGCAGGCCTTTGTGCTGACGGGGCATGTGATGGCACCGACGGAGACGTTTCTGGCGACGGAACGGATCAACATTGGAAACATCGCGGGGCATTACAGCTACCCGAAAATAGACAATGCGACGCAGCATCATGAGATCGGCACAACGAATAACGTGCGCGATTTCAGCTACAATGACATCGGCACGTATACATATAACGATCCGAAGTCGCATCACGGTGGGAGCTACAATTACGTGTTCGTGGACGGGCATGTGGAGCAGCTCGATCCGGCGATGACGCTCGGTGCGACGAACGCGGATTTCTCGCTGCAGACGGGGATGTGGACGTTATTCACGAAGGATTGAGACATTTTTGTCAGTGATAGAGATAGGTAGATAGGTTGGTTCGTTGTTGTTTGTTTGGTTCAGAGAACGCCCGGTCTGTTTAGGCCGGGCGTTCTTTTTTTTGGGGGGTAAACCACAGAATACGTGGAATACTCGGAAAGGGGAGAAGACACGGATTTCACGGATTGGCACGAATTGGGGAATGGATACGTGTCTCTGGTCTAAGGTCTCACGTTTCAGGTCGGGGAAGGTGGACGCGAATTTCGCTAATTGTCGCGAATTCGTGGAGGGGGAATTCAGATTTCGGAGGGGTTTTGGGTTTAAAGCATTCATTTTCAATTGGTTAGGAGGGTTTGAAATATTTTTAGAAAAGGGGAGGCATGGACAGCCAATGTCCTACCCCTCTCTGCATACTGATCGCAGAAAAGTAAAAGAAAGGTTCAGTATGAAGCTGACGGAACAGAGCGAGTTGAAGTTGGAAACGTGGTGCAGGCCGGTGAGTCGCCGGTATCGGAAGATCAGCCAGGCCAGTTGGTGGTTTGGGCAGATGCGGAGGGCCGTCGAGCAATCTTGTCCCGCGGGAATGAAGAATGAGGAGGGGAAACATCGAACACCGGTTGCACCGGTTGGCCTATGCATCGAACTTTGAACATCGAGAGGGGGGCCGGTTGCACCGGCGGGCCTATAAGGGAAAAGGGGAACATCGAATATATAGAGTGGGGACAAGGGGGAGGTTAGTGGCGGAGGGGGCCGCCAAGATGGGACTGCCGGCTGGAATCCGGCAGCACGTTGGGCGAGGACGACGACGAGAAGGAGGACGATTACGAATACAGGAGGGACAAAATATATGGGATTCTTGGGAGAGGGGTTTCCTTGCGGGCGGGAGGGGGGATGGATTAAGGTGCGGGGTATGACCATGTTTCGTCGCACTTGCAGTCTGATGCTCGCCGCTATGACGACCGCGTTTGTCTTTTCTTCGGAGGAGGCTGAGGCGCAGCCCGCCGGTTTCAATTATGATGAGGCCAAGGTGGGTAACTACACTTTGCCTGACCCGTTGGTGAAAGACGATGGCACGGTGATCACGAAGCGGAAGGAGTGGGAGCAGGAGCGGCGGCTGGAGATTTTGCGGATATTCGAGGAGCAAGTGTATGGTCGCATGCCCGCCGCGCCGAAGTTCTTCCGCTATGAGTTTCGCGGGGTGGACAAGGCGGCGTTCAGCGGATTAGCGACGCGGAAGGAAGTGACGATTCATCTGACGGACAAGAAGAACGGGCCGACGATTGATCTGCTCTTGTATGTGCCGAACCAGCGTCGTGCGAGTGGTGCGCCGGTGTTTGTGGAGTTGAGCTTTTACGGGAATCATTCAATCACGGCTGACCCAGGGGTCGCGATCTCGACGAAATGGATGCGAGACAACAAGGAGTTCGGCATCGTGAAGAATCACGCGACGGAAGCATCGCGCGGCAAGCAGGCGAGCCGCTGGCCGTTGGAAGCGATCTTGGAACGCGGGTATGCGGTGGCGACGGCTTATTACGGTGACTTGGAACCAGATCATCCAGAAGGCTGGAAGGATGGCATCCGTGGGGCACTGCATCCGCAGGGGAAAGATTTCAAGCCAGATGATTGGGGTGCGATCGGTGCGTGGGCGTGGGGTCTGAGCCGCATGGCGGATTATCTGGAGAAGGATGCGGACATCAACGCGAAGGAGATGATCGTGAAGGGGCATTCACGCTTGGGCAAAGCGGCGCTTTGGGCCGGAGCGACGGATGAGCGGTTTGCGATCACGATCTCGAACAACTCGGGTTGCGGCGGAGCGGCGTTGAGCCGACGGAACTTTGGCGAGACGGTGGCGCGGATCAACAAGTCGTTCCCGCACTGGTTCTGCGATAATTACGAGAAGTATAATGACAAGGAGGGCGAGTGCCCGGTGGATCAGCATGAGTTGATCGCGTTGATGGCGCCGCGTCCGGTCTACATCGCGAGTGCGGTGGAGGATACTTGGGCGGACCCGAAGGGTGAGTTCCTGGCGGGCGTGCATGCGGAGCCGGTTTACAAACTGTTCAAGAAAACGGGTCTTGGCGTGACGGAGATGCCGGAGGTGAACCAGCCGGTGGGAGATTTCATCGGCTACCACATCCGCACGGGCAAGCATGATGTGTTGGAGTATGATTGGGAGCAGTATATGAATTTTGCGGACCGGCACTTCGGTCGCAAGATGAAGACGAAGCAGGAATGATTTGATGACCGAAGAGCGCAACAACGAACACACAGTGAATCGCAGGAGCAGGGGCGTAAGAGTCGTTTGCGGGCTGGTGGGGTTGTTGGCGTGGGGGCTGGGGGTGGTGCGAGCTGCGGAGGCAGACAAGGTGCATCCGATCGCGATCCAGCCGATCGACAGTGCGGCAGCGGCAAAGGTGAGTTACGTGCGGGATATCAAACCGCTGATGGCTGCCTATTGCGTGGAGTGTCACGGCACGACGGAGCCGGAGGGAGCATATCAGGTCGGCTCGGTGGCGGACCTGCTCAAACCCGGCAAGAAAAACGGACCGGGTGTGATTCCCGGCAAGCCGGATGAGAGTCCGGTGGTGAAATACATCCGTGGTGAGTTCAAGCCGCAGATGCCGAAGGGGAGTCCGCCCGTTACCGCTGAAGGATTGCATCTTTTGCGGCAGTGGATCGCGGCAGGAGCGAAAGATGATACGGCCACGTATCAGGTGGCGAACGACAAGGGCGCGTGGGAGGTGTTTGATCCGCACAAGCATGAGACGATCGCGAAGGCGCGGCTCTCGCCCGATGAGATGATAGCTTTGCTGGACGATGCGACGGATGGGGAGAGCAGATTTGTGGCGCGGAGAAAGTGGCGGATGACGCAGTTGCCTTCTGCACCGATACCGCCGATCGTTTCCGGGCCGGTCTTCAACGCGATAGACAAATTCATCATCGCCGGATGGCAGCAGGCGAAGTTGCCAGAGGCACAGCAAGCTCCCGCGGTGACGGATGATGTGGCTTTTCTGAGGCGCGTGTATCTGGATGTGATCGGCGTGGTGCCGACAGTGAATGAGGCGAGGGAATTCCTGACAGACCAGCGGGTGGATAAACGGCAACGGCTGGTGAGCAAACTTTTGGCGCAAGATGCGGGGTATGCGTATCACTGGACCACGTTCTGGGAGGATTTGCTGGCGAGCGCTGATACGAACATCCGAGGGGGGATTTTGACACGTGGCAATTATCGTTCGTGGATACAGGCGCGGCTCTTTGCGAACAAACCTTATGATGTGATGGTGGCGGAGTTGATGGATGCCAGTTTGCCGGGGTACCGCAGGGCGGTGGAGCAACGGTCTTTTGATGACACGTTCGAGGTGGGTTATATCCGCAACGAGAGTCCCACGATCACGCTGGAAACGGCGGCGAACGTGGGGCAGGTCTTTCTGGGGACGAATATGAAGTGTGCGAGCTGTCACAGCCACTTCGAGAATCCGGAATGGCCGCAGGCGAAGTTTCTGGCGTTCGCGAGCGCGTTCAGCAAACGGGATCTGGAACTGGTGAGGTGCGAGAAACGCACGGGTGAATTCATCCCGGCGGCGTTTCCATTCGAGATACCGAATGCACCCAAACAATTGCCAACGGACGAAAAAGAGCGGTTGCACCGGGTGGCACAACTGTTGACGGATCCATTGAATCCGCGTTTTGCGCAGGCGATGGTGAACCGTTTGTGGAAGCGGTGTTTCGGGCTGGGGCTGGTGGAGCCGGTGGATGAATTTCGCAGCGACCGGCAGGCGAGTCACCCGGAATTGCTGGAATGGCTGGCTCAAGAGCTTATCCGTTCCGGATATGATACGAAACATGTTTTGCAGCTGATCCTGACGAGCCGGACCTATCAGCTCGCGTATGATGCACGGCTGGTGGACAAGTTTGATGCGGTGCAGCCGACGGCTCCGCGTCACTTCCGTTCGCCGCAGTTGCGACGAATGAGTGCGGAGCAACTCTTGGACAGCCTGAGCGTGGTTGGAGCACAACAGGATCTGGGGGCGCGGCGCACGCTTTTCCGGACGACGGCGACGACATTCACACAGGCACTGGGGCGGCCTGCTTCGCGCTCGGAGATCATCACCACGCGTTCGGAGGAGCTCGCGGTCCTGCAGTTTTTGGAGATGTTGAATGGCTGGGAATACCAGTCCTTCATCTACCGGGCGCCGGTGTTGGACCTGCTGAGTGGCGAGCGGGATGCAGGGACAGCGGCGGAGGCGTTGTATCTGGCGGCATTGAACCGATTGCCGTCGGTGGCGGAGCGCCAGATAGCCCAGCAGCATCTGCAACCATTACTGGGAAGAACCAATGCGGCACCAAGAGGCACTGAGGAAGTGCTGCTGGTGGAGGAGATGTTGCCGGATATCTTCAGGGAACTGAAAGGCAAGGACGGCACCAACTGGAATTGGGGGACAAAGGAGATCCAACCCGTGATGGAGGGCAAGGCGTCTTTGCGTTCGCAGAGCAGCGAGAGGCTGGTGTGGCAGGGGTTTTCGATACCGGCGGGGATGGTGATCATCCATGTGGGGGAAAGTCTTTTTGCGCACGTGCATCCCGATCCCAAAAATCCGCCCAAATCCGTCTGGTTGAGAGTGGCGCAAGACGATGTGGAGTATGAGATCATGTGGAGTGATGAGCCCTTGGTCAGAACGACGGATCCATTGCGAGTGCAAATCTATGGAGGACCTTTGCCCAAGCCGGGTACGTGGACCCGTGTGGAGACGACTTTCAAGAAACTTCAGATGCTCAATGGGCCGGTCAAGAGCATCAGCTACGGCGTTGTGGGCGGGACGGCTTATTGGGACAATAGCGGGCTGGTGCGCAGTGAGCGGGCGTCTGTCATCCAGCCTTTTGGTGATGTCCTGTGGGCGTTGCTGACCAGCCCTGAGTTTCAATTCATCCGGTAATAAGAGATGAGCGAACGATTCACACGGCGTAAATTTCTGAGCCGCACGACAGCGGCGCTAGGGGCCTTTGCGGTGACCGAGGCGCTGGAGCGCCCCGCCTGCGCCGCAACACCTGCAGCGAAGGCGGACAGTGTGATCTTCATCTGGTTGCCAGGTGGCGTCTCGCAGATGGAGACGTGGGATCCGAAGCCTTTCACGCCATATCGCAAGGGAATGCGCGGGAATGAGCTTTTTTCCACGTGTGATTCGATCCCGACTGCCGCGGATGGCATCCGCTTGGGAGCGGGCTTGCCGCACATGGCGCAGGTGATGCAACACGCGACGGTGGTGCGTAGCATCGCGAACGAGGCGAAGTTTGGCGCGCTGCACCTGAAGGCGCAGTATTACATGATGACGGGCTATGTGCCGCCCAGCGGTGTGCGCCCGCCCAGCATGGGCTCGGTGGTCTCACGTGTGCTGGGTCGCCGGCAGCCGCAAGTGCCGGGATACATTTACATAGGCCGGGACATCGATACGAATGATGCGGAGAAACTGTTCATCAGCGAGTTCATCGGGCCGGGATTTTATGGTGCGAACCACGCGCCATTCATGATCCCCGATCCCGGCCGGGGAGTGGCCACGTTGAATGCCTTTCCCGGCATGCCGTTGGCGCGTCTGGATCAGCGGCTGAGTCTGGCCCGCTTGTTGGCAGAACAAGGACCGAAGGAATTGCGCGAGGCGCCTCGTGCACAGGAGTTCCGCCAACAGTTGAACGAAGCGCGGGCGTTGATGGATTCCCCCGTGAAGAAGGCTTTTGATTTTGCGCAGGAAAAGCCGGCGACGCTGGCTGCATATGAGCCGGAGATCACACGCGAGCAGTTGCTGGATAAAAATTATTATCACGGGAAGAGATTCGGACAGGGGTTATTGCTGGCGCGGAGATTGGTGGAGAGCGGGGCGCGCTTCGTTCAGGTGGAGTATCAGTATGGACCGTTCCTGGGATTCGATGTCCACGCGAACGGCGCAAAACGCATGGTGGAGATGAAGCAGCAGATCGACCGGCCGATCGCGCAACTCATCAAGGACCTAGACCAGCGCGGTTTGTTGAAGCGCACCTTGGTGGTGGTGGCATCGGAGTTTGGACGCACGATCGCAAGCGCGCCTTCAGCGGGAACGGAGCCTGAGGGATTCGCAGAGAAGCATACGGGCGCGGAGCTGGTCATCGAGAATGAGGAGATGTACGGGTTGCACGGGCATTTCAGCAGCACGAATGCGATGTTGTTGTTCGGTGGCGGGTTCAAGGGCGGTTACGTTTATGGTAAGACGGCGGCGGAGCATCCGATGGTGCCGATCGAGAACGCAGTGCGGCTTGAAGATGTACATGCGACGATCTATCAGGCGCTAGGCATCGCGCCGGATGTGAATTTTGTGACGGAAGGCAGGCCCTTCTACGTGACGAAGGATGGTAAGGGGAAGCCGGTGATGGCGATGCTGGCGTGAGTTGGTCCGCATAAGTAAAAGCTGCCTGAAAAGTATCCTCGGCTTAGTCACACTTCTGGGTTTTTCCACGAATTGCTCGACGATTGGAAGCTGAAGCGGCTTGAAAGCCGCGCTCCAAACACTCTAGCCTTTGCTCCGCGTGTCCCGCATGTTGAAATCTTCGGGGGCTATGGCCTTCGCCACCTTCATCAGCCGCATCCTCGGCATGGTGCGGGAGATGATCTATGCGCGCTTCATGGGAGATAGCATCGTAGCAGGCGCTTTCTTGTTCGCTTTCTCCATCCCCAACCTCTTCCGCCGTCTGCTGGGTGAGGGCGCATTGACGGCGGCATTCATCCCCATCTTCAAGGACAAGGAGAAGAACGCGGGTGAACAGGAGATGTGGCGGGCGGCGAATGCCGTGATCTCCGGTTTGGTGCTGGCTTCAGCAGTGGTGATCGTGGTGGTGCTGGCGGGGTTATCCATCACTCTGGCACTGGGTGATTTCGAAGTGAAGACACGGCTCATCCTGGAGCTGCTGCAAGTCATGTTCCCCTACATGATGCTGGTCTGCCTCGCGGCGGTGTTCATGGCGATGCTCAATGCGCGCGGACATTTTTTTATACCAGCATTGGGTGCGACATTGCTCAACGTGGTGATGATCTGGTCCGTGCTCTGGCTGGCACCGAGATTCGGGCAAAAACTGGAAGTGCAAATCTTTGCGCTCGCATTCGGTGTGCTGTTGGCCGGGTTCGCGCAGGCGGGGTTCCAACTCCCTACGCTCTATCAAGAGGGATATAGATTCAAATGTGTTTCCCCTTTCAAGAACGAAACGGTGCGTGCCGTGGTCGCCAAGATGATTCCCGGCACCGTCGGCGTGGCTGCTTTCCAGATCAATGTGGTGATGACGCAGGGCATAGCCTACTGGATGGATCCGACCATCAACGCTTCCTTCAACTACGCCATCCGCCTGATGGAACTGCCTCAGGGGATGTTTGGTGTCGCATTGGCAACATTCCTCCTGCCGACGCTTTCCGGTCTGGCATCAGAGAAGAAATACGGCGAGTTCGGCAGTACCCTGAGCAAGGGTATGCAGCATCTGCTCTTTGTGAACCTGCCTGCATCCATCCTTCTCGTGCTGCTCGCTGAACCAGTGGTGAGACTGCTTTTTGAGCACGGTAAATTCGGCCCGGATTCCACATTACGCGCTAGTCTGGCATTGATGTTCCTCGCACCGGGATTGCTGGCCTACTCCATGGTGAACATCTTGGCACGTGCTTTCTTTGCGCTGGGAGACACCTCCACACCGATGAAGATCAGCATCTTCTGCCTGGGTGCGAATCTGTTGCTAACCTTAACGTTCATCTTTCCCATGCAGCAGGCAGGTTTGGGGCTGGCGAATACCATCAGTTCCTGGATCAACGTGTGGCTGCTGCATCAGGCGCTGAAGAAAAAGCTGAGCAAATTGGATTTGGCGGAATTTCATAAGAGTGTCGGGCCAACGGCCTTGGCGGCTTTTGCGGCAAGTGCGGCAGCGTTCGGAGTTTATTTTTGGTGGAGCGGGCACATGGGGCATGGCACGACTTGGTTGCGAATTGGTGAAGTGTTTGGGCCGCTACTGGTGGCCATCGCGGTCTATTGGGGCATAGCGATTCCGTTGAAGATTTCTTCAGCGCATGAGATGCTGGAGATGGTGAAGGGGCGGCGGAAGAAGTCCGAGGTGAAGAGTTAGCAGCGAGATAGGTAGGGATGGCTGTCCTCAGCCGTTCGCTGTCGGAGCCTAAGGTATGCGAGTGCCAAATAGCATAGTGGCACTGGAAGCTGGCTCCATTCTTAGCCTCATCAAGTCACAGAGAGTTAATTGCCTTTGGCTTCGGCGACGGACCGCTGAGAACAGCGGTCCCTACCAGCAAGCCCCTGATTTGACTGACCAACCAGTTCGGTTATTTTCTTTGCCATGGCCCGACCGTCTAAAACTGACAAGCCCGCTCGTGAGAAAATCATCGAGACGGCCTATCGCCTGTTCTACGAGCAGGGTTATTTTCAGACCGGGGTGAATCAGGTCATCGCGGAGGCCAAGGTTTCCAAAGCTACCTTCTTCGCCCATTTTCCGACGAAGGATGACCTGTGCCTAGCGTATCTCAGGGAACGGGCGCGGATTGATTTGGGAGCGGTGAAAGATTTTATTCAGTCACAGAAAACGCCGAAGAAGCGATTCTTTAGCTTCATGGAAGCCTTGGAAACATGGCTTCCGGAAACAAGATTCCGTGGTTGTGGCTTTGCCAATCTCACGGTGGAGGTGCTGGATCCAGCCAGTCCCTTGCGTAAGGAAGTGATCTATCACGACGATGCGTTCCGCTCCATTTTACGAGATGTAAGCCGGGATTTGATTGCATCTGACAAAGCCAAGTATGGTCATCTGGATGCTGCAGAACTGACGGATTTTTACTATCTGGTGGTAGAGGGAGCCATGGCCTCCGCTCGGAACTACAATGATGTCTGGCCCATTCGCAAAGCGCGCAAGGCGCTGGAGCGGTATGTGGATTCGCAAGAATAAGAAACAGACAGGTCTGTATTGTAAATTGATTGGTTTTGTTTTCAATTGATAGAAAAAGAGGGAGGTTCTTGTGGTCTGAGCTGCGGTCCCCAATTTTTCCCTCCGCAAATTTCCCATGAGGTTCTTTTTTTGTTGTTTGCTCGTTTTCAAGGAGATGCGGAGATAGCTGGGGCGTTGGGCTGGGTTAAATTGGGGTTTTGCGCGACTGCGAATGGTACGGCCAAGGCTAAAGGAGAACTAGATCGTGGGCGAAATTGCCTACGAGCGAATAAAACACTACAGCATAATAGAGACAGGGACAGATATGTGCACGCAATGCATTCCGAAGATCAATGAGGAGAAGGTGGACCAGTTTGCACGCCAGATGATCGGGCATCTGAACAGCGCGGGGATCGCGCTGATGACTTCCATAGGACATCGCACGGGGTTATTTGACGCGATGGCGAAGATGGATTTCTCCACGAGCAAGGAGATCGCTGCAGCCGCAGGATTAAATGAACGCTACGTCCGCGAGTGGCTGGGCACGATGAGCACGGGACGCATCGTGGAGCACGATGCTAAGACGGATAAATTCCATCTGCCTGCTGAGCACGCCATGTTGCTCACGCGTGCGGCGGTACCGAACAATATCGCTATTCCCATGCAATGGGTGAGCGTGCTGGGCGGTGTGGAGGATGAGATTGTGGAGTGCTTCAAGAGCGGTGGCGGTGTGCCGTATGAGAAATACAACCGCTTCCACGAAGTGATGGCGGAGGAGAGCAATCAGACGGCGGTGGTGCCGCTGAAAGAGCATTTGCTGCCGTTGGTAGATGGGTTGAAGGCGAAATTGGAAAAGGGCATTGAGGTGCTGGATGTGGGCTGTGGTTCAGGCCGTGCGCTCATCGCCATGGCGGTGCATTATCCGAAGAGCCAGTTCACGGGCTACGATCTGTGCGAGGAAGCAGTCATCGCAGCGCGCAATTACGCCAAAGCAGAAGGCTTGAAGAACGTGACCTTCAAGACCGTGGACGTGACGAAGTTCGATGATGTGGAGAAGTTCGATCTCATCTTCACCTTTGATGCAGTGCATGATCAGGCGAAGCCGGATGTGGTGCTGAAGAACATCTTCAATGCGCTCAAGCCGGGCGGCCTGTATTTCATGCAGGACATCGCGGGCTCCAGCAGCGTGGCGGGGAATATGGATCACATGCTCGCACCATTCATCTATACCATCTCGTGCATGCACTGCATGTCGGTGTCGCTGTCACAGGGCGGCATGGGCTTGGGGGCGATGTGGGGCAAGGAAGTCGCGCTGAAGATGCTGGCGGAAGCGGGATTCACGAAGGTAGACGTGGAGAAGCTCGATCACGATATCATCAACTATTACTACCTGGTGAGGAAGTAAGCGGGCGAGGAATCCGTGAATAGCAATCACCCTCTTCTTCGATATGAATCGAAGGAGAGGGTGGAATTATTTTGAGGTGAACGATTGCGAAGTGGAGGGCGGTCCCGCATGCGGGACCGCTTCAATGTGCATGAGCAAAGGCAGAGGGAAGAATGCTTTCAGCTTAGTAACGCCATTATCTTGTCTGTGATTCTCTTGGTGGGCGGGAGTTGGAGCGGCTTAAAAGCCGCGCTCCACCTGGCGGAGGAGAATTCGCTCGGTGGACTTGTTATCGGCTCGTTTGCTTCAGGGTTCCGCGGCCTGAGGCGGTTTCGGTCCAGAGGATGTGGAAGCCATCGGTGGTGCCTATGATACGCGGATAGGCGGCAGTGGTAGAAGCTTCGCGGATGCGCTCGGGTTTGCTCCACTTTTTGCCGTCTTTGCTGGTGGAGAACATCAGAGCGATATCGCCGTCTTCGTTTTCTTCCCATACGATGCCGATGCCTTTGGCACCAGTCGCGACATCGCCGCGACGGGCGGAATTGGTGCCGAGTCGTTGTGGCTTGCTCCATGACTTGTTGTTCTTGGAGGAGAGGTGGTAGACGCCGGATTCTTCGGCTTTTCCGGTCCAGACGACGGCGTGAGTCGTGGTCGTTTTCCCTTTCGTTTCCGTGGCGAGACCGCCGCCGACATGAGGGCAGCCGTTGAAATCCCAGGAGAAGTTGCCGACGGTGGTCTGCTTGTTCCATTGGGTACCGCCATCGGGTGAGGTGAGGAGGGCCATGTCGCGCGGCTTCTTATCGCGGAAAAGGACGAGCGGGCCGGTTGGACCGGCTGCCAATTTATTCCAGCAGCATTCGCACGTGTCGGGTTTGAGTGTCTGATTCTTCTGCCAGCTCACGCCGCCATCGGTAGAGCGGGCGTAGCGGAGGCCTTGGCGGCCATCGCGGCTATCGAGCCACGCGAGGTGGAAGTTGCCCGCGCTGTCCGCGCAGAGGTCGGAGAAGCTGTGACCGGTGGTGAGGCCGTCATCGGCGGGATTGGGGCCGACGCGCCAGGTCTTGCCGCCATCTTGGGAAATCGTTGTGACCAAGGGACCGCTATTGAAGAGGCCGGTGCCTTTGATCATCCACACGACACCAAGTTTATCGCCTGCGCCTGCGATCTGGGCGTCCATGCCGCGATTCGGTGAACTGGGCGCGATGATGCCTGCATCGACACGTGTGCGAGTGGACCACGTTTTGCCGCCATCCGTGGAGCGCTGGTGGAGGAGGATGGGTTGGCCGTTCGGCTGATAATCCGCGATGAGCAGATGCATGGTGCCGCCGTCCGCATAGACATCGAGACTGTGGATGCCGAGGCGTTTAATGGCTTCGCCATGCTCGGAGGTAAAGCTCTGCCATGTGAGTGACAGAAGGCCGAGGGTCAGGGCGGCTAACAGTTTTAGTTTCATCGCGTTCAATTCTTTCTTTTTGACGCAAACCCGGCACCCCTCACCCCGGCCCTCTCCCCTCCAAGGGGCGAGGGTGTTCTGATTGTCGTGCTTTTGATCCGCATATGTAGCTCATGCTCAAAACAAATTCCTAAAGAGAGAAGATGCAAGGACTGAAGGGGGTAATCCGCTTTTGACTGTTCACTAGTATAACAGCTTGAACCATGAAGCTCATCAAAGCCTTGTGGTTCGCGGCAATCAGCCCCTGCATCTTCAAATCAGGTTCACCATTTCCACTCCACACCGGCGTAAAAGCTACGGCCATCACCGGGAAGGAATTGCGCGAGGCTGACGCCGGGCGCAGTGGTGGTGGTGATCACGCCGGTGGTGGCAGCATAGTTTTTATCCGTGAGGTTGCGGCCTTCCACGAAGACGGAGAATCCTTTCTTCACGCGGTAACCGGCCTTCACGCCGAGCAGCATGTAAGGATCGGCGAAGAGCGCATTGCCCATGTCCACGGCATACTTCGCAGGGGACCACTCTATGTTCGGGCCGAAGTAGAAGCCTTTCGGGTGCGAGTAGATCACCTCGCTGCGCACGTAATGTTTGGGGACGCCGGGCAGGTCATTCGCGCTGAAGTCGCCGTCATCTTGGAAACGGAAATCGTTCCACATGTAGGCGGTGGTCCAGTTGATGCCGTCTTGTTCGCAGAAGATGTCGCTATCAGTGAAGAGGTTCTCGAACAGGCGCACGTTTTCCTTCAGTTCCACACCGCGATGCACGGTGGTGCTGGCATTGATGGTGACGGGAGCGGCACCGGGCGAGGGTTCGTAGGCGAGCAATTCATTCTCCAACCAGGTGTGATAATAGCTGAGGTCCCAGGAGAAACGGCCGTGTTCACCGCGGGTGCCGAGTTCCACGGTCCAGCCGGATTGGGCATCGCGGATGACGGGAATACCACCGATGCCGCCGAGTTCACTCATGGAGGGCGGCTCGAAGCTGCGGCTTACGTTGCCGTAGAATTGCCAGTCGGAACGCAGATCGTAGATGGCGCCGAGCTTCGGGCTCACGCCCCAATAATCCGCGGTGAAATCATTCGCGCCGACCGTGTCGTTGAAATCGCGACGGGATTGGCTGATCTGCACGCCGGTGATGAGCGAGAATTTGTCTGTAAGCCAATGCTGGTTCTCAGCGTAAAGATCCAGATTGTAGGAGGCTTGGGTGGATTCATTGATCAAGGCGCCGGGTGCGCCAGAGGCGTTGCCGAAGTTCGCACTTTCCGTGCGGCCGACGGTGGGGCTGAAGCCCACGGTCAATTGATTCGGACGGCTGAAGAGATCACTGTAATTGCGATAACGGATGTCGAGACCGGCATCGTTCGAGTTTTGGTCCACCACTTGGAAGATGGGGTGGAAGAGGTCCTTGTGCGACCAGAAGACGCTGACATCGAGTGCGTGAGTGTCGTTCTTCCATGAGGTCTTGCTGGCGGCGCGGATGAGCTCGAAATTGCGTTGCTGATCTTGGGTGACGTTGATGGGCAACGCCATGTCCGGATTGTTCTCCAGCTGTGTTTTGAAGAGGTTGCCGGGCAGCTCGGAATACGTCTGCACGTAGGTGAAGTAGGCGCGGGTCTCGACGTTGTCGTTGAACTTGTGGCCGACGTTGCTGAAGATGCGATGGGCGTTCTGCTGCGAGTGTTCGCGGAAGCCATCGAGGGCGGAGTAGGTGTAGCCGGCGTAGTAATCGTTTTTACCTTCGGCCAGACCGCTGCTGGCGTGTGTCTTCAGGTATCCGTAGCTGCCGGCCTCCACGCGGAGGCGAATCTTATCGGTGTCGTGACCTGTGGGCATCACGTAATTGATCGCGCCGCCGAGGGTGGTGGAGCCGTAGCGGAGGGCGTTCGCGCCGCGGAGGACTTCCACGTAACTGACGGCGAGGGGTTCGATGCCTTGCATGTCGAAACCGCCATCAGCGAGGTTCAGCGGGATGCCGTCCATGAGGAGCTTGATGCCGCGACCGTGGAAGGTGCGCTGGATGCCGGAGCCGCGGATGGAGAGGCGCGCTTCATCGGAGCCGAAGCGCGGTTGCACGAAGACGCCGGGGGACCAATCCAGCACGTCCTTCATGGTGGAGGCGCGGCCGGTGAGGAACGTATCTGCCGGGATGACGTCCGCACCGCCGGGGATGCGGGTGATCTCGGCCTTGGCGGCGTAGACGTCCGGCACGGTGAGGCTCGGGGAGTTCGTGCCGGTGATGATGACTTCGGTCAATTTCGAAGGGGCGTTCGTGGTGGTGGTAGCAATTACTTTCCCGTTTATTGTGAGCGTGGCGTTGTCTGTTTGCGCGCCCACGTTCATGATGGAGGCGACGAGGGCAGCAGTGGAACCGGCGATTTTCAGGCGGTTCAGGTTCTGTTCACGGAGCATATTATAAATTTTCTGGTTACTAGTTTCTGGTTTCGGGTGTGAATACCCGTTCTGAAGGCCTCGCTTGTGCGTGCATACGCGTACGTGTGCGAACAAACGGAGGTTTGTGGAATGGGTGAGGCCCTGTCGCTAGGTCTGGAATCTGACCGAGCGGTGTTCGTACGTTTTAACAGGTCGCGCGAAGCAAGCCGAACGGATCAGATGAAATGGACAGGGACAGAAACTAGGCCACGCGGGGTGGCGGAAGGGTGGGCGGTTCGCGGAAGGAACGCCACGCGGAGACAGAGGGAAATTCGCTTTGCTGGGCGGTCGCGGGCGTCACCCATTCGATGGTGCTGGAGTTGATGAGGTCCAGCTTGTGCTTCTGCACGGTGGTGGATTGCTGCTGCTCCTTCTGCTTGCCTTCGTCCACGAGTTTGCAGAGCTGACAGGCGTGCTTGCCATCGAAGGTCTTCTCGATCGCCTCGCCGAGGGTGGCATCCTGGGAGTAAGCCACGGTCATGTTCACCCACGCGACGACTTGCAGCAGCGACCAGTGCGCGCCGAGCGAAAACGCCAGCGCGAGGGCTACCAAGATTTTGCCACTACGGGTGAACACGGAAGGCCTGATAATAGAAGAAGTTGCTTAGAAGTCAATAAACTTCTGAATTCACCGTCCAGACGTATGGAAGTGGCAGTTAGAGATAGGTGCTTGACAGGGGGTTAAGCATTTAATCGTTCCATTTCATGTTTTATTTTAGATTTTTTAAATGACTTAATCTGTCTCCCTAAACGTTGATAATTAGAATGTTACGTAAAAATAAGAAATTATAATATGTTTCATTTCCTAAAAATAACTTGCTGTTTTTAAGTGTTTATGGGATTTTCCGAATCAAGTAAAAGAAAGGTTTTTTATGGATGAATCGACGCAGAAAACGGTGGCTAGGATTCAGGACTTAATTGCCAATCTGGAAAGTCAAGTGGTGCAGAAGAAAAAGTTGGTGAATCAACTTTATGAAATGGAGGGCGAGTCTCCTCTCTATGCTGACATTGCTGAACCGTCAACTTTCTCCTCGGGTTCGCAGTCCATACGTCCGGACCAATTCTTCGGACGACCTTTGGCGACTGTTGTGCGGGAGATTTTGGAATCCCGTCGCACGCGGAACGTAGGTGCGATTTCGCTGAATGAACTGTTCGATACATTGAAAACCGGTGGTTTTGCGTTTGATAATAAAGACGAAACGATCGCTAAGCGGAATCTGGCAATTACGATTTCAAAAAATCCGGTTTTCCTAAAAGTGCCGAATAACGGACACATTGGTTTGGCTGAATGGTATCCCGCCGCTAAAAAGAAGCCTGTTCAATTGACAGGGGAGGAAGAAGCTGATCGGCAGGAGATTCTTCACAATCAAGCCATGAACGAGGAAAACAATTTAGCTGCACAAGAGGCAGCTGAAAAAGAAGAGCAATAAAACAATGAAAGGAAATTATGATGACTAGAAGGGTGGTAAGCTCCGCCGCAAAGGTCGGCGGTAGGAGCGATGAGAAAAGTCCCGAGAGAGTGTAACTTTGGAAGGGTGACTCTCTCTCGGGGCAAGACCGACTAGGCTAGACTGGGTTGAACCCAACTAGTAGATTTACTGTCTACTAGACTTCAGACCCCGTCAAGCATAACGACTAAAACTTAACGAAAGGAATCTTCGTATGGTCAAACGTACGCAAGAACGTCCGGGTTATGTCTTGATATTCCGTCCTTGGATTATTCATCCAGTGACTAAGCAAGTCATTTATCCTAAGCGCGGTAAGGTGTTTCCTATCTGGGTTAAAGCAGATGGTGAGCAACTTAACCTCAACGGACTCAACTAAACAAATGGGGCTGCGTGGAAACACGCAGCCCTCAATTGTTGAATATACCGCAAGTTGTATTTGGTTGATACGTCACCTTGCAAATGAATTGCGATGCTGTTCGAGGAATTTTTGATTAGGGAGTGTGGTTTCTTCGGAGAGATTGATTCGTTTGCCTTCGTAAGCGGAGAAACTCTGTTTCAGGACTGCGTTGGTGCATTCGGTTTTCAAACCTTTGCTGAGAACTAGGCGGTAATCTTCGTCGAAGGTGATGAGATGGCGGTCAAATGCGACATCGTGAATGCGTGAGAGACAGAGGCCGTTAGCTGGATTCAAGCGCTCGGAGGGATGGTTGGACCATGGGAGGATATGGCTGGCGACGAGCATGGAGCGGATGGGGATGCCTGAGACGCAGCATCGGTTGTTGAAGGCGTTCAAGATGACTTGGCGGAAATAGTCTTGTCCCCGGCGGACTTGGACTTCGGCAGTCACCGTGGTTTCGCCGATGGGGAGCTTGGAGATAGTCTTTCGGGCGACCTTCACGCCTTTGTCTTTGATAACTTCGACCTCGTCGGCTTCGTTGCTTGAAAAGAGTTTGTGGAAAAGTTCTTCGCTAACAGGAATAACAGCGGCAGGGGATTGGAGGAATTCTTTCCATAGCGCGCGGTCCAAGGTGCTTGCGCCTTCCAAGCCTTTACGCCCATTAGCTGTTACGACCGGATCGAGTGAAGCAAAGTTGCAGAGTTTCATGGCGACGCTTCCCGGAGGTCTGCTCATTCTTTCGGCCAACTGGATAACGACAGGGTTGCGTGCGTGAAGCTGTCCGAAGGTCAGCTTGCGATACACGTTCAGAGCGATGAGAAGCTCTTCCTTGGTCCAACGTTTTCCTGCGGCCATATTGAAAGAATAAACGGTTGGGCTTTGTTTGCGAAGCGAAAGAATTTAAGTGGCTGTCTCCACAATCCGGTAGTCTTCGGGGTTTCCCTCTAGGTCCATGTCACCTGCGGCCACGGCTGCTTTGACGTCGGTAAAGAATTCATGGATTGCAACTTGGGCCTCATCTCGGCTGTGAAAGCGCAATGGTTTTAACTCAGTATCATCGCTTTCGCCTTCTTCCCATCCAGCGTCATCCCAGCCATAGATGAATAGCATCTCAACCTTATAGAGCATGAAGGGATTGAAGCCTGGAATGCATGATACTCAAGAACCAACCGGACTGCTGGCATCCCTTCAGGATGCGGTTTCAAATGGGCATTGATTCCGGTGGTGTCGCTCGTGCCTCGCTCAACCGACCGGCTACATGCTTTCACACCTCCGGTGTGAGTGGATTTGGCTTGCGCGGATGCGTCGGCCTGGCCAGGTACATGTGCCCAATATGAGCAAATCGTTTTTGATCAGGTTGGATGCCAATGATCTTGGGCAGGTGTTGGATGGGTTGCGGTGTCGGGCGGAGGTTTGGAGGGATACGGCAGTGTATTTGAGGACAGGGGAATTTGAAGGGGAGTTTTTTGTGCCGGAAGAGTGTCGGGATGGGGAGGAGGCGGAGAGTATCGCAGCGGATTATGAACGGATCATTGCTGAGATGGTGCGGCAACGTGATGAGCAAAAAGGAGGCGGCAATGAGTGATGCTAAGATGGTTCAATCCGGGTTTGGGATTTTCATCGACACAAGTTGCGAGGGGTGTGTGCCGCTGTGGCGAGGTTATGGTGGAATGCCGTATTTCTATTCGACAGAGGAAGAAGCGGAAAGGGAGATTGCGGAGGATTTGATAACTCGCTTGGAAGAGTTTCTGGATAGTGAGCGGGAGTTTGAGGATGCGATGACTGTTGAGGAATATATCTTGCCGGTGCAGCGGTTGCCGGATGGTTCGGTGGTGACGGAGGATGGGAAGGTGTTTGGGAGGGGGCGTTAAAATGAACAAGCATTGAGAATGCATCGGTTCTGTCGTCACTACGTGACGGGAGTTTCAGGGGAGGCTTTACCGCGGGTTGAAACCCGCGGCTAGGAATCTGAATTCGCTAACGCGAATGGGGGAGAGGAGTTTTAAAGGCGATGAATGGCGAGCCGATTCAGAGATCGGCGCTCCGGGAAACGCAGCAGGATGCTGCTTAACCCGCACGCTGGAAGCGTGCGCTACGGATAAGAATGCGAGTTACGGGGATTGGGGTTTCTGGATGTTCTTGTTGCTGAAAAGGTTGGGTTTTCATCACAAATTTTAGTGAAAAGAGGTGGTTTTCTTGAGTGATTTGTGGGATAGATTTAGGTGCTGGCAGCTCGCTGCTGGTAAAGGAAGGGCTGCAAGCCGATTGAATAGGTTTCGGGTTTCTAGGTTCGAGTTTCGAGTCTGGAAAAATGAAACACAAGAAAGGCTGAAATCCCCGCTGAGTGATTCGATGGAATCTTTTGGCAATCCTTATGGGATCATCATGGAGATGGATGCGGGTGAGAACCTGTCATGGTGTCTTGACGAAAAGAGTCAGGGCATCGCGGCAGCGATTGCCCCACCATATCTCAGAGGATCTGTGGGTGTATCGGGCGGGTGTGTTGGGGCTCGTAAGCTGGAGGGGGAAAGGGACGTCGGCCGAGAATGGGGCCGGGGAATCCTGAGGGTCGAAGTTCGACTTCCAAGTTGAAGTTTGATCCAGAGTACTCACTGCGGAACCGGCCGGGTTCTGACTCACGTCAGGCGAAGTTCAAAGTTTGATGTTTAAGGTTCAAAGTTTGGAGTTCGGCGTCGAATCGACTTCTTTAAGTAGGAGGGTTGGACGGGATAGCTCACAGGGGTCGGATGGTTTCATTGCTCTTTGACATAAATTCCCTGAAAGGGAATGCAGAGCCGGTCGAGCTTCGATGGCCTAGAGATGGGGAATGGGGATGGTTTAGTGCCTCCTCTCCCCGTGCCCTCTCCTCCAACTCTCGTTGGAATAGAGGGGGATGGCTTTTGGAGCTTCTGATTGGTGGTGGTGAATTGTCGTGGTGCCTTGACGGAAAGAGTTTGGGCTCGTCAGGAGCCTCGCCCTACCGTGCTTATCTGTATTTTCTTTTGGAGTGGCTGGCGAGGGTTTTGATCCGGTTGGTGTGGACTGGTGGCTAGAGTGCCGCAGAGCAGGATGCTATCGAGATGAGGGAGCATCGACCGGACGAGATGGGAAGGCGACTCAGGGGAACAAACTAATTTACGATTTAGGAAGGACGATTGACGAGTCGTTGGTGTTTCCATGTTTCTGCTGTTAATGGACGGAAGTCTCCAGGTGATGCAAGGGAACGGGGGGGGGCGAAGTTCGACTTCCAAAAATCGTCCTTACCAGCGGTTTGCGAGGACAAGCACGAGTAAGCGGACTCGCGTGGGAATGTCAGTGCGAGTATCTTTTCGAGGTATGGCTGACATTTTCACGAAAGCGAAGCGGAGTGAGGTGATGTCGCGGATACGGTCGCGGGGGAATAAGGATACGGAGGGGGCGATGGTGGCGTTGCTCAGAGCGGCGGGGATCAAGGGGTGGAAAAGGCACGTCGAAGTACGAATTCCGATTTACGATTTACGAGTCGGAAAGCGGAAGGTTGCGTCACGGATTGCAAAGTCTGATTTGCGACGGAAGGCGGAAGCGGTTCGAAGTGCGAAGCTGAAGCTTCGGCCTTTTAAGGTACGGCCGGATTTTGTTTGGCGGAGGGAACGGGTGGCGTTGTTTGTGGATGGGTGTTTCTGGCACGGGTGTCCGTGGCATGGGACGAAGCCAGCGTCTAACAAATCGTTCTGGCAAACGAAGCTGATGCGGAATCGGGAGCGGGATCGGTTGGTGTCGCGGACGTTGCGGAAGGCGGGGTGGAGGGTGGTGCGGGTGTGGGAGCATGTGTTGGCGAAGGCGGCGAGGGATGAAGGGGAGATGGAGAGGTTGGTGGGGAGGATCAGGAAAGGGTTAAACCACGGAATACGCTGAATACGCGGAAAGGGGTGGGAAATGTCCAACATCGAACTTCCAACGTTCAACGTCCAGAGAAGGGAGACGAGGCGACAAGCCGCCTTGGTTGGAAAGCGGAGTCAAGCCTCCGCACTCCAAAGAAGTTTGCGCGGACTGATGTCCACGGCTACGGGGAGGCGAGGGATTGATGCAACGGCGGAGCGGCAGCTCCGCCCTACCTTGGAAAGAAAGGGTTAGGTCCGCCTCATCACTTCGGCGGCTACGGGGAGGGTTTTGTTCGTTCTTTGCTTTCTGGCAATTTCTGCATAACTTTCTGGCGTTCCCGGTGTTGTAGGTAGCGAGCGGTCTATTTTTTTATCGATATTGACCTATGGCGCGTAAACGCAATTTCGGCTGGATCATCTGGTTGGTCGTCCTCGGTGGCATCGGCTACGGAGGCTATTATGGCTGGCAGAAGTGGGAGAAGAAGAATGCGGAGAAGGGCAAGCCGGTCTTTAATACGGCGAAGATCGAGCGGGGGGATATCGTGCAGCAGGTGACGGCTTCGGGGACGCTGAACCCGGTGGTCAATGTGCAGGTGGGCAGCCAAATCTCGGGGTTGATCAAGAAGTTGCATGCGGATTTCAACTCCAAGGTGAAGGCGGGCGATGTGGTGGCGGAGATCGATCCGGCGACGTATCAGACGCGGCTTCTCCAGGCGGAGGCGGATCTCTCCAGTGCGCAGGCGAGCATGCAGTTGGCGGAGGTGAATGCGAAGCGGGCGACGGAGCTTTTCAAGGAGAAGTTGGTGTCTGAATCCGAGTATGACACGGCGCAGGTGACGCTGACTCAGGCGAAGGCGACGGTGCAGACGCGGAAGGCGCAGGTGAACAGCGCGAAGGTGGACCTGGAGCGTTGCACAATCGTGGCACCGATCGACGGTATCGTGATCGATCGCAAGGTGGATGTGGGTCAAACCGTTGCCGCGAGCATGAATGCGCCGTTGCTCTTCATGATCGCGAACGACCTGACGAAGATGCAGATCAATGCGAGTGTGGCGGAGGCGGATATCGGTAATGTGGAGACGAATCAGGCGGTGAAGTTCACGGTGGATGCGTTTCCGGGGCGGGAGTTCGCAGGACAGGTATCGCAGGTACGGAATTCGCCGATCAGCGTCCAGAACGTGGTGACTTACGATACGATCATCATGGTGGATAATTACGATGGGAAGTTGAAGCCGGGCATGACGGCGAATGTGCAGATCATCACGTCGCAGCGGCCGGGTGTGGTTCGAATACCGAATTCGGCGTTGCGCTTCAAACCAGCGGGCGCGCCAACGGCGGCGACGACTAAGGGCGGCACGAATGCGACGGCGAGCGCGGCGAAGAGCGGTGAGGACATTCCGCAGACGCCGGATGCGATGATCGCGCGGGTGAAGTCTCTGCGCGAGAAGGGTGAATCGATGAGCGATGAGATGCGCGCGAAGATGGGCGAGATGATGAAGTCAGGCGCGATCACACCGCAGCAACTGGGTTTCGGTGGTGGTCCAGGCAAGGGTAAAGGCGGTGGTGGTAAGAGCCGTCAAGGGGGTGGAGATCGCCCGGCGACACGCACGATTTATGTGGTGGATGGCTCGATCGCGAGCACGAACCTCACGGTGGGAGATATGAAGCCGGTGACGATCAAGACGGGCATCGCGGACAGCATTTACACGGAAGTGATGGAGGGCTTGAAGGAGGGCGATGTGATCGTGACGGGGCAGACGATCACGGGTGGCGCAACGACGGCCGGAGCACCGCAAGCAACGAATCCATTCGCGAGTGGTGGCGGCGGGTTCGGTGGCGGTCGTGGGCCGCGGTAAGCAAAGCCAGTTGAATTCAAATCATTCAAGCATGTGAGCGAGTCCGCGAAAACAACCAGTAGTGCGAAGCCGGTCATCAAGCTGACGGATATCCACAAGACGTACTTCACGGGTGAGGTGGATGTGAAGGCGGTGCAAGGGGTGACGATCGATATCATGCCGGGCGAGTTCGTGGCACTGATGGGAGCGTCGGGCTCCGGCAAGTCCACGATGATGAACATCCTCGGTTGCCTAGATCGCGCGACGAAGGGTGAGTATCTGTTGGATGGCATTAATGTAGCGGAATTGGATCGTGGTGAATTGGCGGATATCCGGAACGAGAAGATCGGGTTTGTGTTCCAAGGGTTCAATTTGCTGGCGCGCACTTCGGCCTTGGAGAACGTGGAGTTGCCGATGCTTTACGCACGGCATAAGCGGTTCCCGGATCGCGAAGAGAAGGCGACGAAGGCGCTGGAGATGGTGGGCTTGGGGAATCGATTGGATCACACGCCGAATCGGCTTTCCGGTGGTCAGCAACAGCGTGTGGCTATCGCACGCGCACTTGTAAATGATCCGGCGCTGATCCTCGCGGACGAGCCCACGGGCAATCTGGATAGCAAGACGAGCATCGAGATCATGGGTGTGTTCCAGAAGCTGAACGATCAGGGCATCACGATCGTGATGGTGACGCACGAGTTGGACATCGCGCAGTACACGAAGCGTAACATCGTGATGCGTGACGGGCACATAGTGACGGACAAGATCGTAGATAACCGCCTGAGTGCGGAAGAGGAATTGCACAAACTTAAGGTGGCTTCCGAGGCCATCCAGATGATCCCATCATGAGATTTTTTGCCGCCATTCGCATCGCTTTCCGGGCCTTGCTCCGGAACAAAATGCGCGCCGTGCTCACGATGTTGGGCGTCATCTTCGGCGTGGGTGCGGTCATCACCACGGTGAGTCTCGGTGACGGTGCGAAGTTCATGGTGAAGCAGCAGATCGCGACGATGGGTGAGAATGTGATGCTGATATTCGCGGGTAATTTTCAGCGCGGCGGCGTGAGTTTTGGTTCGGGCAGTTCGTCTACGTTGACGCTGGAGGATATGGAAGCGATCCGTCGCGAGGTTCCGGGCGTGCGGAATATCAGCCCGGAGGTGCGTACCTCGCGGCAGATCATCGCGGGCGGTTTGAACACGTCCACGAGTATCATCGGTGCATCGCCGGATTATTTTGCTATCCGTTCATGGACGATCAAGGACGGGGCGTTCTTCTCCGAGCCGGATATCACCACGGCTTCAAAGGTGGCGGTCATCGGGAAGACGACGGCGCAGACATTGTTTGAGGGCAGCGATCCGGTGGGGCAGGTGGTGCGTGTGAGCATGGGCGGCGGCAGCACTGGGGGAAGCATTCCATTCACGATCATCGGTGTGCTGAATCCGAAAGGCAGTTCTCCCGGGAGTGGTATGGACTATGACGATTGCCTTATTGTTCCTTACACGACGGCAATGAAACGGCTGCTGAACAGTCCGACTTTGCGCGGTATCAATGTGCAAACGGAGACGATGGAGATGATGCCAGAGGTACAGCAGCGCATCGCGGATCTGCTGCGGCAGACACATCGTATTCAAGCAGGTCGTCCGGATGATTTTACGATCCGTTCACAGGAGGAATTGGCGAGCACGATGAGCGCGACGCAAGAGACGATGCAATATCTGCTGGGCGGCGTGGCGGTGGTGTCGCTGCTGGTCGGCGGCATCGGCATCATGAACATCATGCTCGTGAGCGTGACGGAACGTACGCGTGAGATCGGCATTCGTATGGCGCTCGGCGCACGCCCCCGTGATGTGCTGGCGCAGTTCTTGATTGAGGCGATCACATTAAGTTGCACGGGCGGTGTGCTGGGTATTTTGCTGGGAGTCCTGGCTTCAAAGATTCTTACGCAGGTGAAGAATTGGCCCACACTGACTTCACCAGATGCCATCATGTACAGCTTCGCGTTCAGTGCGGCGGTGGGGATTTTCTTTGGCTTCTATCCGGCGCGCAAGGCAGCGCAACTCGACCCGATTGATGCGCTTCGGTATGAGTAATGGAATTTACGATTTGCGATTTTAGATTTACGAACGGGTGGTTCATCTTCCAAAGCGATTCGCCGTTCCAAAAACTTATGAGGACTCGTAAATCGTAAATCCAAAATCGTACATTCTCTCGTCAGTTTTGTCCTCTCATTGCATTCGCCCCTCTTCCGTGTTAACGACGCAGACGAAGAATGTTTCGCGTCATCTTCCATCTCGATATGGATGCGTTCTATGCATCCGTCGAACAGCGTGACCGGCCTGAACTGAAGGGCAAGCCGGTCATCGTTGGTTCCCCGCCGACGCAGCGTGGCGTGGTGAGTGCTTCGAGTTACGAGGCGCGCAAGTTTGGTGTGCGCTCGGCGATGCCTAGCATGACGGCAGGGCGCTTGTGTCCGAACGGCATCTTTATCCGGCCGCGCATGGAGGCGTATAAGGCGGAGTCGCACGCCATCATGGCTATCATCCAGCGCTTCTGTGGTGAACTCATCCAGCAAGTCTCGGTGGATGAGGCTTACATGGATGTCACGGCTCGCTGCCAGGGAGCGATACACGATGGAAGTCTGGAGCGTGCTTTGCCGTTGGCGCGTGAGATCAAGGCAGCCATTAAGCGTGAGCGCGACCTCACCGCGACCATCGGTGTCGCACCGAACAAGTTGCTGGCGAAGCTCGCAAGTGATTTTCAGAAACCGGATGGGCTCACGCTCATCCGGGAATCGGAGAAGGTCGCGTTTCTGCGTCCGTTGCCGGTGCGCTCGTTGCATGGCATCGGCAAGGTAACGGAAGAGACCTTGCATAATGCGGCCATCAGAACCGTAGGCGACTTGCAGGACTATAAAGGCGACCTGCGTGCGCTCGTCGGTTCATGGGGACCGGAACTGAAGCGTTTCGCTTTCGGTGACGACAATCGCCCTCTGGAATTGGGCGATGACATCAAGAGCATCAGCAGCGAGAACACGTTTCTCAAGGACACCGATGACCGGCCCATCTTGCGCGCGTGTTTGAAAGAGCAGGCGGAGGATATCGCGGCGAAGCTGGCACGTCGCCGCCTTGCCGCCCATACGATCCAGGTGAAGGTTCGTTACAGTGATTTCACTACGCTTACGCGACAGATTTCTTTTGAAGAGTCGGTGATCGAAGCGAAGGATATCTATCGTTTTGGCTGTTGGTTGCTCGCGAAAGAAAAACTGGTGCATCGACCATTACGTTTGATCGGGCTGGGCGTGAGTAATCTTACCGAATTGCGAGTGCAACAACTGCGTTTTCCATTTGAACAGCCGACGGATGTGGTGAAGAAGCCCGGCAAATAAGCTGAAGAGACGATATCAATGCGTTGGTGCGGCGACTGCTTCATCTTTTCCGGGATAGAGAAAACTAAACGGTCGGCGGCAGAAGCGTTGCCAGACGGCGCTGTAAATGGCTTTTCGTTCTGGGGCGGAGACATCACGTGCGCGGATGGCCACGGACATCGCGAGACCGAAACTCACCAGCACATTGATCACACCCACTGACAGGACGCCAGCCAGACCGAACCAAAAGGCGTTGGTATAAACCACTTCTTTACCCAGCGTGTAGATGGCGGCGGCGAACTGGCCGGTGCCTACAGTCACATGGCGCACGTCGACCGGCAGGCCAGTAAGCACACCTAGCACTGGAACGATGCCCAGCAGGAAGCCGAGCATGATGTTGCTGGTCAGGCCGGCGATGCCATCATCGAGAAACTTAGCCAGCTTGGCAGCCCCTTCACGGCCGAAGAGAAATTGCAGACGGGGGCTGTTCGTGATGCCGGTGCGCAGACGGTGGTAAGCGAACCAGTTGTCGGCAAACCCAGCCGACAGGCCGGTGAACCAGAGCAATAGGCCTGTGAATGCGGCATAGATCGGAGTCATTCCGATCAAAGAGAGTGAGGCCAAGGTTTTCTCCGCCTTCTCCAAGCCCAGCATCGGTTCACCCAATGCGCGGGCGCCGAGATGGGCGATGAGCAGGGCCAGCGGAAAAATGAGGACCAGATTGCCTACGATAGCCGCCATCTGGGAACGGATGAGGCATACGATCTCATCCACGAGCTTCGCCAGTGCCACCGGATCCCGGACATTATGCATCTTGGCCGCAAGAGCGGGTGCAGTGGTGGCAGGCTGCTTCGTGGCCAGCGTGAATCCGGCGAGCTGAATGGCGACGAAAGCTGCGGCGTAGTTCAAGCCGAATACAAAGCCGCCGATCAAATGTGGAAAGTAAACAGCGGAAAAGCCGAACTTGGTCCAAGTGGCCACCGCCATGATCGCACCACCTCCTGCCGCGTGGAGGAACATCTGGTGATACTGCTTCCGATCGCGCGCGATGTAGTGTTCGCCAGTCTCTGCGGTCCGTTCGACCATTTTGCGGGTGAGCAATTGCAGGTTCTCATGCAGCAAGGAACGCACACCGCGATGCTCCTGATGCTCGCGGATGAGCCGTGCGATGAAGCCTGTCAGGCGCGTGAGGGGTGCGTTGCGGTTCAGCAACTGGTCCAGCAATATCTCCATGCGCTGAAGCTGCCGGGTCATACGGTCGAGCTGATACACGATGTCCGTGCTCACACCGTACTCTTCGAGATGCGTGTAGGCTGTATGGATGGCCTTGTCACAACTGTCCATCTGCGCGCGCAAGTAGTTCAGTTCCGCTGTGAGTTCCGCCGCAGGCTTGGTGCGCATCATTGCCAGCAGGGAATCGGTGGCTGTAGTGAGTTTGAAAAAGGGCAGCTCGCGGAAGTGTTTCCGGGTGATGCGTGAGCGGATCTCGAGGGAGGTTCCGGTGATGCGGATGGATGCGGCCAGCTGCACCAGTGCTTCCTCCATGTCCACCTGCATGGTATCCCACTCGGTTTCGCCCACTTCGAAATCGCCCTGCAAGAGTTCCAGCAGCCGTTGCAAAGTGGTTTCGTCCAGGCGCTCCACCCAGGCCGGATCATCTGCATCGGGGAAGAGACGTTCAAAAAGCATGCCCAGTTCACCGCTATAGGGGCGGGCGGGCAGCAGGCGTTCACTCAAACGGATGGAAACCTCCCGGAAAAATCCATGCTCGCGCGGAATGCCCGTTTCGCAAAAAAGATCGAGCGCACTCGTGTCACGGAGCACCGAGCGCAGCGTGCGTGCCACGGCGATGCGCTGCGTCTCATTGCGCTCCAACGTCTGCAACAGCAGGCGTACCCGGCCGGCTTGCATCTTCCCCGGCTCGGCGCCATTCTCGCCGGCGATCTCGGATGGGTGGCGTATCCAGTCCAGCAGATCGCAGAGCCAGTTCAGGCGGACCTCGATGGATTCGGCGGGTGAGGCCGTGGCCAGCAACGCATCCAGGCCCGGCGTCCGCAGGAAAGGGCTGCGGAGCCGTTGCCACATCGCTTTGCTTTGCATGAACCAGCCCATGATCAGCGGAGACTAAGTTAATTCTCCGTCACCAGCAATCATGGTGCGGCAAAATCAGGGAAAATATTTATCGTTTAATCGCTATCGCTGTGCCCGGGGCAATGCTTAAATCACAGCGTGGCCAAACTGCCGACCATCGAGCCTGACGATCTGCCATCCGCATTATTGCGGGTGGCGGCGCATGTGATCCAGGAAGCCGCGCCGGAAAAACCGGCGGATGCGCTCCTGCGCCATGAACTGAAAGCCCGCAAAGTGACGCGTGCGGATGCGCGTGACATCAGTAAACTGGTTTTTGATTACTACCGCTGGTATGGGTGGCTGCAGCATCTGCACTCGCTCTATCCGCGCATCAAGCTGGCGAAGCAACTGGCCAAAAAGTTTGAGGAGCGGCCGGAATCCTTCACGGCGGAATCACTGCAACACAACAGCGTGCCCGCGTGGATCAAGGAAGTGATGAACGTCACTCCGGAATGGGCAAAAGCGTTGCAATCGCCACCGGATATATGGCTGCGCTCCCGGCTGGGACAGGATCAAAGCCTGCGCGAAAAGCTCGGCGTTTTTGAGGATTTCACCGTGCCTGGCTTGCCGGAGGCCATCCGCTATGACGGTGATGCGGATCTGTTCCGTTCCACGGAATTTCATGCGGGTGAGTTTGAATTGCAGGACATCGCCTCGCAAATGGTCGGAGCTTTCTGTGCTCCGAAGCCTGGTGAGACCTGGTGGGACACATGCGCGGGTGAGGGCGGCAAGACGCTCCATCTGTCAGACCTGCTGCACAACAGGGGGCTGATCTGGGCGACGGATCGGGCGGACTGGCGCTTGAAGAAGCTGAAGATGCGCGCCAGCCGGGCCAAGGCATTTAACTATCGCACCGCATTATGGGATGGCAGCGGGAAGCTGCCGACCAAGACGAAGTTCGACGGCATCCTGATTGATGCGCCCTGCAGCGGTATCGGCACTTGGCAACGGAACCCGCATGCGCGCTGGACGACGACGCAGAAGGATGTAACGGAACTCGCCATGGTGCAGAAGCAATTGCTGGAACACGTGGCGGCTTCCGTGAAGCCGGGCGGCAAGCTGGTCTATTCTGTATGCACACTTTCGCTCCCAGAGACAAGTGATGTGGCGAACGTATTCACGGAAGCGCATCCTGAGTTTGAACCGATTGCGGCACCGGCTCACCTGACGGAATCATTGGAGAGTTCTGAGCCGGGACAGTATTGGGTGTGGCCGCAGACGCTGGGCGGGAACGGGATGTTTATTGCGGGGTGGAAGAGGCGTAAGGCGTAATGAGCGGAAATTACGATTTTGGATTTACGATTTACGAGGATTTCCTGCTCTCGAGGCGTTCAGTCTCAAAGGACGGGACAGCTCGAAACAAGTTCGAGCGCGAGGATGAATCCGTCGTCTCGCAAATCGTAGATCCCAAAATCGTAAATTACTTTATCCCGCCTTTGGAGCGGCGGTGCTTGCACGTTGGATGACTTCGGCGGAGAGGCGTTGTGTCTCGGGACGCTCGCCTGCCAGCAGCTTCGTCATGGATTCCATCGCGGCGACACCGAGGCGGAACTTGGGCTGACGCACGGTGCTGAGGGGCACGCGGAAATATTCGCTGGTGAGCACATTGCCGAAACCCATTACGGAGATATCCTGCGGAATCTTCAATCCCTGATCGAGGAACACATTCGCCGCGCCGATGGCGACGAGATCATTCACTGCTTGCACGGCCGTTGCTGTGCACGATTCGTTGAGCATTTGCAGAGCGGCATTCCTTCCTTCTTCGATGGTGGAACCGGCGGCAAAGACCAGGTGGTCGTCGAAGGCGATGCCTGCTTCTTTCAAGGCACGACGATAACCTTCCAGACGTTCTTGGGAGGAAGGCGAAGATTGGTGGCCGGCCAGGAACGCGATGCGTTTGTGGCCCAGTTGCAACAGATGGTGCGTCGCCAGGTAGCTTGCGCCTACGTCATCCGTTTCCACGTTCACGAAGTTTTGGCAGAATGGCGCATTGTGACCGAGGATGACAGTCGGCGTGCCGTGTTTGGTCAGTTCCTCATAGATGGGCGCCTTTTGCCCCATGCGATAAACTGGCACGACAAACAGGCCGTCCACACGACGCGAGAGGAAGCGGCGGATGTACATCTCTTCGCGCGCTGGTTGGTTCAGCGTGTGGCCGAGGATGACTTCATAGCCCATCTCGAAAGCCCTCTCCTCGATGGCCATGACCATGCGTGCGTAGAGCGGGTTGGTGGAGGAGGCGATGAGCAGGCCGAAAAGTTTGGCACTGCGGCTGCGCAATCCTCGGGCGAGCACGTCGGGCACATAACCCATGTCTTCCGAGAGTTTGCGGATGCGCACCTTGGTGGCGGCAGAGATGTCTGGTGCATCCCGGAGGACCTTGGAGACGGTCATGACGGACACACCGGCGGCTTGGGCGATATCTTTTAGACGGACCATGGGGAGACTCGGATAGGCAGACGTGGATCATCCGGGCGTACCGATGATGATTCTGTGGCTGCACTCATTGGCTTAAACATTGGAACCGCTCCAGCTTAGCTTTTGCCGGAGAGTTTTGAAGAAAGAACTGCCTTTCAGCCGGACCAGGTTGAAACGATGCCGGCTGCGGCGGAAAACGATGAGATCGCCCGCCTTGAGCGGCATCTCTACCTGACCATCGGCAGCGATCAGGGTTTCCGGTTTCTCATTCAGCACGCGCACGCTGATGATGGAGCGCAGGCTGAGGATGACCGAGCGATTGGAAAGCGTGTGCGGACAGATCGGCGTGATGGTGAACACCTCGGCTGCGGGGCTGACGATCGCGCCACCAGCAGAGAGCGAGTAAGCGGTGGAACCCGTTGAGGAGCTGAGGATGAGACCGTCGCAACGGTAGCGCGTGAGCATCTCGTCATCCACGCGCACTTCGAGCTCGATCATCCGTGAAGCAGCACCGCGGCTGATGACGAAGTCGTTCAACGCGCATTGCACGAACTCCTTGCCCTCGATCTCGCCATGCGCTTCCACCAGCCAGCGCGGATCGAGATCGAATTCACCCGCCCACACCATGGTGAACGCTTCCTTCACATTCTTCGAGGAAACGGCGGTGAGGAATCCGAGGCTGCCGACATTGATGCCCAGCACCGGCGTCTGCACGCCATGCATGTCGCGCGCGATACTCAACATGGTACCATCACCACCGAACACGACGACGAGATCCACCTGCCGGGCCAAGGCGGCCACGGTCAAACAGGATTCGCCTTTCCCGCCGATGAATTTTTGTGTGGCCGCTTCCATCAGCACCGTGCGGCCGCTTGCTTCGATGGCGCGCACGGCTTCACGCACCACCTGTCGGCAAGCGGTCTTGGCCGTGTTGGCGATCAGCCCGACGCGGGAGATTTTTTCAGCGCGTTTTTTCAATCAGCACCAGAAATTCTTTGTTGCCCGCAGGCCCGAGCAGGGGGGATTCCGTCAGCCCGAGCCATTCCAGATTCTTCCGTTGTTTGATGAACTCGGCGAAATCTTTGATCACGCGATCATGGATGAGCGGATCGGTGATGACACCTTCGCCCGCATCCACATCTTCCTTGCCCGCCTCGAACTGAGGCTTGATGAGCGCCACGAACCGTCCGCCCACCCGGAGGAAATCGCAGGCTGTCGGAATGATCTTACGCAACGAGATGAACGAGCAATCGATCGTGATGATGTCCACCGGCGCGAAACCTTCGCCGAAATGTTGCGGCGTGAGATTGCGCGCATTCGTCTTTTCCATCACCACCACGCGCGGGTCTTGCCGGAGCTTCCAGGCAAGCTGTCCATTGCCCACATCCACGGCGTAAACTTTCGTGGCCCCATATTGCAGCAGGCAATCAGTGAAGCCGCCAGTTGAAGCCCCCAGATCGATCGCCATGGTCGCTTGCGTCTTTACTTGGAAATACTTGAGCGCGTGCTCGAGTTTGTGACCACCCCGGCTCACGAACTTCTCGGGGACATCCAGTGTGACTTCATCCTCCGGGCGAACATCGTCGCTGGCCTTGTGGGCACGCTGCTGGTTCACGCGGACAGTGCCGGCGAGGATGGCCCGTTTGGCCTTCTCCCGGCTGTCGCACAAACCCCGTTCCACCAATGCCTGGTCCAAACGCGTCATGAACGTGAGAGGCTGGGGCCGCAGAACGCGGCTGTGAAATGGAAAGTTTTCGCCGACATCAGACCTTGCCTTGGGCGATGCGTGTCTGGGTATCGCGGAAGGTGGCGTAAAAGATATCCGTCTCGCCTACGATCTTTTGCACGACTTGGCCGAGGTTGGCGATGTCCACCACATTGAGCACCGCCTGCACGCTTTGCTGGTAGGCTTGCATGGGGTGCAACGTCTGGAAAGTCGCGCCGATCAAAATGAAGGTCGAATGACGGCGGCGGTTCATGGGCATCCATTGGATGGCCCGCAAGGTGGTGTTCTCCTCCGGAGTCATCGCCGAGAAACATTCCTCGATGATGACCACCTGATATTGGAGCTGCGGATAACGCGCCACGAACTCCGCCTCGTTGGTCACGTGATGCACCTTATAGCCCAGCTCGGCGAGCATGCCCTGACAGATGGCGATCAGCTCCGGCGAGGTCAGGCACATCAACGCGGGTTTGTCGTCTGGTCCGATGAATTCGAAGTCCATGCGAGAAAAAAGTTAAGTCTTGAGCTTGAGTTTCATTGGTCCGGCCGCTGGGGCTGATTCGCCACCGCCGCCAGCAGGTTTGACCGGTTCCGCGCTCTTCTGCATCTGTAGGTTGCTGATGTTGGAAGTGAGCTCGCCGCGCTTCTTCTTCACGTTGTCGATACCGCGCGTCACGGGACCTTTCTTTGTGCAGTAGAGCAGTGCCGTCTCTTCCGTGATAAGACCTTGCTCGAAGCAGTCGATGACCGTTTGATCGAACGAACGCCAGCCGAACGTCTGGCTCGCCTCGATGATCTCGTAGAAGGTCTTCCCTTCGCTTTCGCCGTAAGTGATCGAGTCTTTCGTGCGCATGTTGTTGCCCATGATCTCGAGCAACGCCACACGACCACCACCGATCTTCGGCGCGAGACGCTGGCTGACTACCCACCGCAACGTATCCGCCAGACGCAACCGGATCTGCTCCTGCTCGTCCGTCTCGAACATACCCAGGATACGGTTGATCGTCTGACCGGCATCGATCGTGTGCAGTGTGCTCACGACCAAGTGACCCGTCTCCGCGGCGCTGAGGCCGATTTCCACGGTCTCACGATCACGCATTTCGCCGACCAGAATCACCTTGGGCGCCTGACGCAGAGCAGCACGCAGACCGCTGGCGAACTTGTCAAAGTCCGTGCCCATCTCTCGCTGGTTGAAGGTCGCCTTCTTCTGTGGATGCACGAATTCGACGGGGTCTTCCAGAGTGATGATGTGAATGGACTTGGATTCGTTGATCTCGTTCAGCAACGCCGCGAGCGTGGTGGACTTGCCGGAGCCAGTCGCGCCGGTGACCAGCACGAGGCCTGTCTTTTCCTTCGCCACGGAGTGGAAGATATCTGGAAGCTTGAGCTGTTCGAGCGTCGGGATCTTCGTGTTCAACTTACGCAAGACGATCGAGTAATTGCCGCGCTGCGAGAAGATGTTCACACGGAAACGCGCCTTGCCGGTCAGGTAATAGGACGAGTCGCATGAACCCGTCCGCAGCATGTCCTCCGTCAGACGGCGGCTGCCATTGACCAAGTTCAGGGCGATCATCTCTGTTTGATACGGCGTGAGTTTTTCCACCGGCGGCTCGATGGGCACGCCGACCAGTTGGCCGGAGGACTCCACCTGCAACGGTTTCTCCACCGTGATGTTCAGATCCGAGACGTCATTCTGCGAATCGAGCATCGTGCCCAAGATATAATCAAGTTCGGTTACGCGCATAACCAGCAATTAACTAACACCACAATCACTTCGTCCCATGTCACCGCTCCGCTCACATCTTACATGCCGTCATCATCTTCCGGAGGATGCGACAGGAACGGACGGAATTTCTTTTTGTCCAGGCACTTGTCGTAAGCTTCCTCTGGCGAGATGCGCTTCATCTTCAAATGATCCATGATCGCGTCGTCCAGCGGCTGGTTGCCCAGCTTCTTGCCGACCTGGATCATACCTGGGATCTGGTGCGTCTTCGCTTCGCGGATCAAGTTCGCGATAGCGGTGGTCACCACCAAGATTTCAAGAGCAGCCACACGGCCTTTCTTATCGATGCGTTTGAACAGGTTCTGTGCCACCACACCTTTGAGAGCTTCCGAAAGCGTGGCGCGCGTCTTATTCTGCTGATCCGCCGGGAACACGTCGATGATACGATCAATCGTCTTCGCTGCGCTTTGTGTGTGCAGCGTGCCGAAGACCAAGTGACCCGTGCTGGCTGCTGTGAGCGCCAGCTCGATCGTCTCCAAGTCACGCATTTCGCCCACCAGAATGATATCCGGGTCTTCACGCAGCGCGCCTTTCAGCGCGGAAGCGAAGGACTTCGTATGGATACCCACCTCGCGATGGTTCACCAGGCAGTTCTTGCTCTCGTGCACGAATTCAATCGGGTCCTCCACCGTGAGGATGTGGTCCTTACGGTTCTTGTTACAGTAATCCACGATCGCCGCGAGCGTGGTGGACTTGCCGGAACCCGTAGGCCCCGTCACCAGCACCATGCCCTTGTGCAACATGCCGAACTTCTTCAGCACCGGGGGCAGGGGAGCATCGAATTTCTCGAAATCCTCGAACGACAGCACCTTGCTCGGAATCGCACGGAACACTGCCGCCACGCCATTCTTCTGATTGAAGAAGTTCGCACGGAAGCGGGACACGCCGGGGATCTCGTAACCGAAGTCCACGTCACCCGTTTCTTCATACACCTTGATCTTATACTCCGGCGCGATCTCATAGAGCATCGCTTTCAGCGAATCGCTCTCCAGCGGTGGATAATCCACGCGATGCAGCTCGCCGTTGATACGCAGCATGGGCGGGTTGCCGGATGCCAAGTGCAAGTCCGAGGCCTTTTGCTCGAACATGAGGTTGAAGAAGGCGTCAATCTTTGCCATAGATTCCTCTGTCTGTTGGCGAATCCTATGCCTAACCATTCACTCTAGGCAAGCAACTTGAATCAATTAGCCCACATCATCCGGGATGAAATACGGCGGGAGGGACCCATGTCCTTCCGGCGGTATATGGAGCTGTGCCTCTACCATCCCGCCCACGGCTACTATGAGCGCACCCCTCTCCAGCAGACTGGTCGCCAAGGGGACTTCTACACCAGCGTCAGCGTTGGCACCGTCTTTGGCGAACTCCTCGCCGCCTTCATCGCTCAAGAGGTTCGGGAGCTTTCCCGCCCCTTGGACATCGTAGAAGCTGGCGCCCACGCCGGTCACTTGGCTCGGGACATCCTCCAAGCCCTCCAAGCCGCCGCCCCGGACATCTTCGCCCACGTCACCTACCGGATACTGGAACCCTCCGCCAGCCGCCGCGTCGTCCAGGCGGAAACCCTCAGCGCCTTCGGTCGCAAGATCACTTGGGCGAACGGCATTGAAGACATTCCCGATAACTCCCTCCGCGGCGTCATCCTCTCCAATGAACTGCTGGATGCCTTTCCCGTCCACCGTATTGGCTGGTCCGCAGGAGATAAGGCGTGGTTCGAATGGCTCGTCGATTGGCCAGATAATGATGCCGCTCCCACTTGGTATCGCACCGAACCCGTTGCGTTACCTTCAGCCCTGAAGCCTCATCTGCCACCCGTCATCGAACCGCTCGCGAGTTTGCTGCCCGATGGCTTTACCACCGAGATCTGTCCTGCCGCCCGCGATTGGTGGACCACCGCCGTGCGAAAACTGAATGCCGGCTGGCTCCTCACCTTCGATTACGGACTCGAAGCCCTCGATTTCCTCAGCCCCGAACGCGCCCAAGGCACCCTCCGCGCTTATCGAAACCATCGCCTCGTTGACGAACCCTTGAGCGACGCGGGCGAACAAGACCTCACCGCCCACATCAACTTCACCGCCATCCGCGAAGCAGGTGAACAAACTGGCCTCCTCACCAAACACGACGAAGCCCAGGCAAGATTCCTCACCCGGATATTGGCCAGTGCCAATACCGGCACCAAACCACCCGCCTTCAACTGGACCCCGTCGCAAGTCCGCCAATTCCAGACCTTAACCCATCCCGACCACCTAGGCCGCAGCTTCCGCGTATTAGCCCAACGCCGCTGACTTTACCGAGGTAGCGCGTGCGTCCCCGCCTGCGAGTTGAAGCGGCGCTCCGTCGCGCCGACGATTGGTCCTATGAGACCTATTAGTCCCATTTTTCCTTACGCTCGATGTTGGGTGTTCGATGTCTCCTCCAGAAAAAAGGCCCGCCGGTGCAACCGGTTTCATAACTCATACCTCATAATTCATCCATTCCCCCGAAGCAGCCTTCCCATCTCGTCCAGTCAATGTGACACTCCACGATAGCATCCTGTCCTGCGGCACTCTAGCCACCAGTCCACACCCACCAGATCGAAACCCTCGCCAGCCACTCCAATAGCCTAATCGTCGTCATTCTCGTCCTTCGTCGTCGTCCTCGATTTTTCAAATCAAGGACAGACGCCAGACTTGGACAAAAGCAGAGTCATCGGTCTTCGCGCGTCCCAGTTCGCCTCCCGGTGCAACCGGGCTGAAAACTGAACACTGAAAACTTTCCAACTCCATCGTCCGACGATGGCTCAAGGAACTATGTCAAAGAGCAATGAAACCACCCGACCCCTGTGAGTTACCGTCTTCTCCCTCTCTACGATTGAGAGTTCAAATTAAGCGTGTGTTTAGTTCCCGGCTGGTTCCGCAGTGGCTACTCAGGATTCCCCGGTCCCATTCTCGACCGGCGTCCCTTTCCCCCTCCAGCTTACGAGCCCCAACTCCACCCGCCCGATACACCCGCAGATCCTACCCACCTCGGTAGGGCGAGGCTCCTGACGAGCCCAAACTCTTTTCGCAACTGCCCCACCAAACTTCAACAGAGACTCCGAAGCAAAAATCTTACTTCGCACATCTCCTGATGGCCTCATAAGGAATTGCCAAAACGATTCCATCGAACCATTGGCTTGAGGATTTTCGACCGCCTGTTCCCTAACTCGAAACTTCAAACTAGGAACCA
>DASWYF010000006.1 GCA_036405135.1 Verrucomicrobiia bacterium
TTGAGCCGTTGGAGTTGAAGCAGGAGTTAGAGAGATGACGACCTTGTGGCCTAACCATGCGCTGCAGCGAACCCGGCATGGCGTCGCGGTTGGCAATCGTTGCGTCCCGCGTGCCGGGTCGCTGAGCTTGGGTCGTTAGGCGGACTACACGCACTGTGAAATCAGACACTCCAATTGTCGTTCGTCGATATCCCGTTTCGTATCTGAGCGATGTCGTGTATTGCACACAGCCGATGACTACCGAGTTGGCTGAGACCATTCGCACGCTGCGGCGCGACCACCGCGTAGATTACGTGCGCCTCGGATTTTATCTCTGCGAGTCAGACCCAGATTCCGGAGCTTCGTTTGGCTTGGGCAAGGCACTCACCGAGCTTGCAGCGCTGCACCTGCAGGAACATGATCGTGCTTGGATTTAGTCACATGAAACCCGCGCCGCCGCCATACGCTGACGAGTCAGGCCAAAACTGGGCCTAGGCCGAAGCGAACCCGGCCATCACGCTCCCATCACAATCCCAACCTTTCACTTCGCACATCATGCCTGTGAACATCTACCGGGTGAGGCCTGAGGGAGAAAAGAACGAGCGCATCGCCTGGTTGTGCGACGGCAATTGGCGGCTGCCAGATCAGGCCGAGGCGCTTGAAGCATGGCTGCGGGAGCATCGCGCCACCCTCAAGGCAGATCAGTATGTTGCAGACATTGGCTTTACGCTCCGGGAGGATGCTACCGGAGGTGGCGCGGCCCTTCCTCCCGAGATGATGCGGACGATGGCAGACCTTGGCATGTCGTTATTTTTGTCAGAGTATCCGGGCGACGATGGAGATGAATCCCACAAAGACATGGCCTAACCCTTCGCCCCGCCCCGACAATCGGTTTGTCGTGGTGCAGCGGACCCAGCCCTGAAGCGGTTAGGGGCCCTGCCCTCCAGCCCACTAGGAAACTCATCCCTCAGCAAAAAAAAGACGCCCCGGTCTGATCACTCAAACCGGGGCTCTCGAATTATTTAAAAACAGCTTACTTGATCAACTCTTCAGCGATCTGCACGGCGTTCAAAGCCGCACCCTTCAGGAGTTGGTCACCCACCACCCAGAAGCACAGGCCGTTATCCAGTGCGCAATCCATACGCAGACGGCCCACTTGGCAGTTGTCCTTCTCCGCCACATACAGCGGCAGCGGATATTCCTTCTTCTCTGGATTATCCACGATGTCCAGACCCGGCGCCTTCGCCAGCACAGCACGGGCGGCTTCCACCGTCACCGGCTTCTCGAACTCGGCGCTGACCGCGACGGAGTGGGCGCGATAGACCGGCACACGCACGCAGGTCACGCTCGCGCGGAAACCTTCGTGATGCATGATCTTGCGGCCTTCGTTCTCCATCTTCATCTCTTCCTTCGTGTAACCCGTCGGCAGGAATGAATCCACCTGCGGCAACACGTTGAAAGCGATCTGATGCGGATAGACTTCCTTCGTCACCGTTTCTCCGGCCACGATCTGGTCCACCTGATTCTTCAATTCCTCGATCGCCTTCGCGCCCGTGCCGGACACGGCCTGGTAGCTGGAGGCGAACACGCGCTTCACGCCGAACGCCTGATGCAACGGATACAGCGCCATCAAGGTGATGGCCGTCGTGCAGTTCGGATTGGCGATGATGCCCTTGTGCTTCTTCACATCGGCGGCATTGATTTCAGGCACCACCAGCGGCACCGAGTCATCCATGCGGAAGGCGCTGGAGTTATCCACCACCACGCAACCCGCCGCCACCGCTGCCGGAGCGAATTCCTTCGAGATGCTGCCACCCGCGCTGAACAGGGCGATGTCGATGCCCTTGAAAGAGTCTTTAGTCAGTTCGGTCACCGTGATCTCTTGACCCTTGAAGGTCAGGGTTTTGCCCACAGAACGGGCAGAAGCGAGCAACGTCAATTTCCCCACAGGAAAATTGCGACGCTCCAGCGTCTTGATCATCTCGATGCCGACGGCTCCCGTCGCACCGACCACGGCTACATGCGGATTCCGGTTCATATACGATACAAACTGACTAATCTAACTAAACAAAGGGCGGCAACTATACCCACGGCGGGCAGAGTGTCAATGAGGGCAAAAACGGAGAAAAACTCAAGCAACTCTGCACGCAACGACGAAGCACTGCGTCCGTGCTGCCGGATTCCAGCCGGCAGTAAGAAGAGGTCCGCCGTAACACATTGTTTAAGCACTGACCTGGCGGTGACTCACAAACCAGCTTTTGATTTATATAACCCCAGACGTCATCCATGCCCTTTACTGCCGGCTGGAATCCGGCAGCACATTGTATCAATTCCGCGCGTATTTCCGGATCGCCTTCTGCCACCAAGGCGCCAGCGTTTCATTCGGTCGCTGCCACACTTGATGATGCAGCCAGGACATCACGCGGGAATCCGCCAGCACCAGCATCCGCTCGGCAGGCTTCAACGCATCCGGTCCTTCCGCCAAAAGCTTCTCGCCGTATTCACGCACCTCGGGCCGCGCCACACCGATCTGCGCGAGCATCTCCGCATACTGCGGGTTCAGCCACTTCTCCCGTTGCAGCGAGACGTGGATGGCGTTCACATACGGATCAATCACCGCGATGGCCAATCCCGAACCGCTCGCGAAAGGCTCACCGGAACCCGATTCATCCAGCGCCTTCATCCGCTCGCGCAGACGCTTGATCTCGGGTGGCGGCAAAATCTCTTCCGGCGTCATGAACAGGCCGGATGTGCGCGCGCGCTCACCCCATGTCGCCCGGCTCGTGAAGACACTCATGGGAATGGAGATCACCATGCCTGCGCACACTGGCGCGAACCACCAGAACGTCGGCTGATCCAAGCGCCACACCGCATAACCCCACACCAAACCGATGGCCGTATGCGCCCAATGATTCCGCACCGCATGCGCCCACGAGATGCCATCGGAACCACGGTTTTGCGTGCCCCAATTCACCCCGATGCCGAACAAAATCGTGGTCACAAACTTCGAGTGCCACAACATCTGCAAGGGCGCTTGGAGCGAAGAAAAAGTCGTTTCCACGATCGCACTGGTGATGGCATGGCGCATTCCGCCGAAGGCCAAGGCACGTTGCTTATCCCGTGCAAGATCGATGAGCGCGAGCACCTTCGGCAGGAAAATCACCGTCATGCAGATGCCGAAGATGAGGAACGCGTGCTGCATCCCGTCCACCTTCAAGAACGGTGTGAACGCATGCACAGTGATATCCGAGAGACCGGACAATTCCCGCGACCACAAAATGAAATTGAACGTGAGCAGGAACAGCAACCACAGCGGGCTGGAGAGATAACCGAAGATGCCCATGAGCAGATGGATCCGGCTCACTCCGCGCAGACCTTTAGCGAACACCACCATCGCATGCTGCATGTTACCCTGGCACCAGCGGCGATCGCGTTGCGCGTTCTCGATCATGTCCTGGGGCGCTTCCTCGTAGCTGCCTTCCAAGTCATACGCGAACCAAATCTGCCAGTTCTCCTTCAGCATCAGTGCAGCCTCTACGAAGTCATGGCTGAGGATTTGCCCACCGAACGGCTTGCGGCCCGGCAGATGCGGCAGGTCGCAGAACTGGATGAACGGCTCCGTGCGGATGATCGCATTATGCCCCCAGTAATTGCCGAAATTCTGCGACCAATAATTCAGGCCGGAGATGAAGATCGGTGCATACAGGCGATTGGCAAATTGCTGGATACGGCCGAAGAGCGATTCCGCATTTACCAACGCAGGCACGGTCTGAATGAGGCCCACTTCCGGGTTCACTTCCATGAGGCGCACCATGTCCAGGATGGTCGCACCGCGCATGATGCTGTCCGCATCGAACACGATGAAGTAACGATAGCGACGGCCCCAATTCGTCAGGAAGTCATGGATGTTACCGCTCTTCTTCGCCTCGTTGTTCACGCGGCGGCGGTAATTGATCTTGCCGATGGCATCCAGATCACGCGCGAGGTCCAGCCAACGTTTCTCTTCCTCCACCCATTTATCCGGGTTCGTGGAATCACTCAGGATGTAGAAGTCGAAGTGCTCGATCTCACCGGCCTTTTGCAGGGAACGATACGCTGCGCGCAGACGTTCATACACGCGCGCCACGTCTTCATTATAGATCGGGAAAACAATCGCCGTGCTGATGCCCTTGATGTCGTGCGAACGGTAGTCGTTCAACTGCGTGAGGCGGCTGTTATCGCCAATCAGGCGGATGAAGAAGCCGAAGATGGCGTTCATACATCCTATGCTGCACAGCAAGAAGAGGATGGTGAACAACGCGAGCAAGATGGTCTTGCTGATGGACCAATCCGTCCGCCACATCAGGTCCGCGAACAACCAGGAGACAAAACCTGTGAGCAACAGCGCCGAAGAATAGAAAAAGAAAACACGATGTCCCCGCCGCACGCGCGGCTGGGAAATGATAGTCGGATTCGGCTGATTGGCAGCAGGACTCATGAATGAAACCCCTCTCAGTGGGTCAGGATGAAGATGACGATCAGCGCGATCCAGAACAGGATCCACACCGAGAACATCTTGAAGTAAGGCAAGCGGCTGAAGCTATCCAGCGTGGCGATCGGTCCCAAGTCCAGCGGACGCGGCACCATCTTGGACAATTGGAAATCCGGACCTGCACGCAGGTACGTCTCACGCATCGCTGTGACAAACTCTTCCGGCCAAGGTCCTGGACGCAGGAACTGATCCTGCCACTTGCCCGGCATGTCCGCGAGGAGGAGTGATAACCGTCCACGGGTGGAGAGTTGCTGGTCCACGTTCGTCGGTTGCTCTTGCAGCACTTCGGCGAACCATGTGGTCACCAGCTTGTCCATCTCTTCGGCGGCGATCTCAGTGGCGCTGCGTTGTGGCTCCTTTGGCGCGCGATGCATCGCCCGCTCGATGACATGGATGACCAGTTGGCCGAGCAACACCTTGTTCTGGATGCGCAAAGCATGGAAATAGCTCTCCACCTTGGCGTAGGCAGAGTTCCATTCTTCCAGCGTCCGGCCAGCAAGCTGTCCGGGCGGGTGCGCGAACTGGGTTAGGTCCATGGGTTTAGGGCGGGCTCCAGTGGTAGGTCCACGTTTCACTCACCACCTGGTCGCGGTGTTTGAGAGTGCAACGAATGTCCACTGGCTCCTTATTGCCCGCTTTCGGCTCCATCTTCAATACCACGCGCCACGTATTATCAAAGGGGTTCTTGAAAACCTGGTTGTCCGTGATAACCGCGTTCGCGCTGCAACTGGCGATGGCTTTCGGCGCATCGTTCTCCGGGATGTCCTTGAGCTTCGGTCCGCCGAAATCGATCGCGATCTGACGCCACTTGGGGTTCGGCCCATCGGCACCGATACGCGTGTTCAAAACGATGTTCTCCGAGAGCTTCTGATCCGTCTCCCGCGTCCACTTCATGCGGTAACCGAACCTGAACGGCTCCATGGGTTTAGGCATCTTCTTGGGATTCCAGAACGCCACGATATTATCCAAGCCCTCGTAATTCGTACTCAACTCCAGCAGATGCACCTCGCCCTCACCCCAATCGCTATGCGGCTGAATCCACACGCTCGGAACCTGTTGGTAGTAGTTAAAGAGATCTTGGTAGTTCTGGTAGTTCCGCTCGCGCTGGAGCAGGCCGAAGCCGCGCAAACCGGGCAAGGCAAACGCCTGATGGCGCATCACGGAGGCGTTGTTCAAGGGACGCCACAACGTCTCGCCGGTGGTCGATTTGATCAGCAAGCCATCGGAGTCATGCACTTCGGGGCGGTAATCATCGAACTTGCGCTCTGAGTTCTTGCCGAACCAGAACATGCTAGTGAGCGGGGCCATGCCGATAGTCTTCAACGGTTTTTTGCTGGCATCAGCCGCCTTGATCAGGTCTGGCTTGCGGATGTAGAGGACGGCTTCGATATCTGCGACTGTCGTCTCTCCGGGCACGATACGGAACTTGTAGGCACCCGTGCAGCTCACGCTGTCCAAGACGGCGTAGAGGACCAGTTCTTTGCTGCCAGCTTCGGGCTTGCCCAGCCACCAATCCGTGAAGATCGGGAATTCCTCCGGGCGATCCGTCTCACCGGAATCCAACGCCAGACCGCGGGCTGATTGACCATAACGCTGGCCTGCCCCTAACAAACGAAAGTAACTGGCGCCCAAGAAAGAACCCAGTTCATCCATTTTATTCGGTGAGTTCACCGGATAGAGGACCTTGAACCCAGCATACCCTGTCCGAGCCGGGACTTGGTTCTCCAGCTTGGAATTCCGGTAATTGAAGAAATCCTGCACGAAACGGATATTCTGCACATGCGTGGCCGAGAACTCGTTCACATGCACCGGCTCCTGGTAGATATAGCCAGGGTGAAAGAACTCGACCCGGAACGGCAGCTTGTCTGCCCCCCAAAGGGCGCGGTCGGACCGAAATTGGATTTCCCGGTAGGTATCGTAGGTCAGGTCACGCAGCACTGCCGGCAGCTCGGCACGGGGGGAACGGAAAGGCTTAAGCGCCCGCTCTTCCGCCCGCTTCGCCACGTAATCAAGGTCCAACTGGACGGATTGCGCTGCCTCAGCCAGTTGCCCGGCGAAGCATAATCCGACCAAAAACCACGCTAAAACACTGCATTTCATCTTCTTTTGCCTGACCCCAAGCGGGGCAAACAGGCGCGGAACGGTATAACAGCCTCGGCACTTTGCAAGCCCCCTTCGGATTAACTTAGTTAAAAGAAATATCAACTAAGAGAAGTGGATATTGGATAGGTCGGTGTGGATTGTGAGTTTTTAAATCAAACTTTCAGACTGTCTTCCAACGCCTTTTCAAATGGAAAGGCTCGCCGGTTGACGAGTTGCAAATCCCAAACCTTCCGGGCATGGTATTGGCATGAGCGATAAGGAACTGGCTCTCGAGACCATTCGCAATCTGCCGGAAGAATCGAGCTTGGAGGATATCTCCAGTCGGTTGGAATACTTATCAGCGATACGCAAAGGCTTGGATGATGTAGAGCGTGGAGATATCATCCCGCACGAGGAAGTCAAACGCCAGCTTGAAGTTCTTTTGGTGAACTAAGAAATTGGATAACATCGAAAACCGCTTATCTTTTCTTTCATGAGCATAGAACAAATCGCCCAAGAAGCTTTACGCCTGTCACCGCGTGACCGGGCGTTGTTGGCTGAAACGATTTGGGAAAGCCTGACCGACCCTGATTGCAGTCCCCAAACTTCAGAAGAAGATTTGGTGGCTTTGGCTCAATCGCGCGATGCAGAGATTGAATCGGGCAAAGTCACACCGTTGACGCATTCAGAGTTGATGGCACGTGTCCGTTCATGAGGCTGGAATACCATCCAGCAGTTGCTCCTGCTTTTAGTGCCAGAGGCACGACCCGATGGTAGCCGTGGACGAAGTCCACGGTAAGCAGTTATCAAATCCTCGCGTCACGTAGTGACGCGGTGATTGACACCAGATGTTACTTCTTCAACCTGTGGGCAGGAGCACATCATGGCCAATACCTACACATCTCTGCACTACCACATCATCTTCAGCACCAAGCTTCGCGAACGTTGGATCCCTCCAGAGATTGAGCAACGCATATGGTCTTATTTAGGCGGCATCGCAAATGAAAATAAAATGACGCCGTTAAAGATCGGTGGCGTGGAAGATCATGTGCATCTGGTGTTAGGCGTGCATCCCACAGTGGCGATCAGTCAGGCGCTTAAGCTTTTGAAAACCGGTTCTTCCGGTTGGGTTCATAATACATTTCCCGGGATGAAAGGATTTGGCTGGCAAGATGGTTATGCCGCTTTTGCCGTGAGCAAATCGTTGCTTCCGGAAGTCATCGCCTATGTGGAGGGTCAAAGGGAACATCATAAAACCAGAACCTTTCAGGAAGAGTATCTGGCGTTTCTGCGCAAGCATGAGATTGATTATGATGAACGGTATGTTTTCGATTGAGGCTTGAATCATGCGTCACTACGTGACGCGGGATCTTGGGGCATTAACCGTGGACTTCGTCCACGTCTACCATCGGGTCGTGCCTCTGGCACTACGAGGACGGGGCGTGCCTACGGCGCTACCGGGCGGGAACCAATTGCGGATGATTTTTGCTGGATGGACGGAGAGACTGTTTCTCGTCAATCTTTAAGGAAGACATGAGTCCGCGTTTCCATCACCCACCTGAGGTTTTGCGCTTCTGGCGTTCGCTGGTGAAGAAGGCGTTGCAGGCAGGGTATCCGACGCCGTGCTATATCTTTTCCGTGGAGCCTTTGAAGGAGGCTTGGGGGGAACTGGATGCAGCGTTTGGGCATTTGCCCGTGAAGCATTGGCTCTCGTGCAAGACGCAGCCGTTGCGGCCGATGTTGCAGTGGTGGCAGAAGCTGGGTCGGCCGATCGAAGTGGTGAGCGAGTTTGAGTTTCGCGCGGCGTTGGCAGAGGGATTCACAGCAGAGCGCATCTTGGTGAATGGCCCGGCGAAGCATCGGTGGTTGCCGACGTGTGCGGTGGAGGGGTTGTGGGTGAATTTCGATTCGCTGAATGAGGTGAAAGCACTGGCACCGCTCGCGAAGAAATTGAAATGGCGCGTGGGTCTGCGACTGCGGACGAGCGAGGAGTATGATCCGGAGACGCCGGAGTTTCCGACGCAGTTCGGACTGGGAGAGGGAGACGTTGCTGCGGCGTTAAAGATATTGAAGCGGCACAAGTTGCCGGTGGAGGTGTTGCATTTTCATTTGCGGACGAATGTGGCGGGGGCGGCGAATTATCGGAAGGCGTTGGCGGAGGTGCGGGCGGTGTGTGCGGAGCATGCGTTGGCACCGCGTTTCATCGATTGTGGTGGTGGGTTTCCGCCGGAGCATGTGATCGGTTTCGGCGGCAAATTTGTAGATGAGGATTTCAGTCTGCACGACATGGCGAAGTTGTATGCGGAGGTGTTGAAGTGGTTTCCGTCTGCGGAAGAGATTTGGTTGGAGAATGGGCGGTGGTTCAGTGCGCGGAGCGGGGTGCTGGTGGTGACGGTGTTAGATGAGAAGGTGAGTGGCTTGCGGGAAATTCCGTTGGATTCTAAGCCTGAGAGTTCGCGGGAGTTGCTGCGACTCGGAGAGTCGCGCTCCGTCCGCAATCTCATTTGCGATGGGGGGCGGACGATGAATGCGCTGGTGTCGAATTGGGAGGCGCATGAGCTGCTTTCTTTGCCCGAACGCAAAGGTCGCAAGATCATGACGACGGTGAATGGGCCGACGTGTATGGCGTTCGACAAGCTGGCGCGGCGGCCATTGCCGGAGAGTATTCGCGTGGGGGATCGGTTGCTATGGCTGGAGGCGGGGGCGTATCATCTGCCGTGGGAGACGAGGTTCTCACATGGGCTCGCGGGGGTGGTGTGGTATGAGGGAGAGGGGCTGGTGGAGGTGCGGGCCAAGGAAAGGTGGGAAGTTTAACTGCTGTTTCAATTTTTAAATCAAAAATGAAACAACATGCGTTTCAAGGAGTTGAAATGAAATCAAGAGTTCTGTTATTTCAATTTATTGCCATTTTATGAAATAATAGGCATATCTTATTTCATGGCATCAAAACCAGAAGAGTCATCGGGGCGCTGGATCAAGACCTTGGAAGGCTATCGAGCATTTCATCCAAATCCTTTGCCGCCGGAAATAAATTGGACGCCCGCCTTAGCATCAGCTTTAGCGGATGCTTCTCTGCTGATTGGAAAGTTGGCAGGGGAAGGGAAGCGGTTGCCTAGCCCGCATGTTTTGTTGCGCCCCTTCATTCGCCGGGAAGCCGTGTTATCCAGCCGGATTGAAGGTACTCAAGCCACCTTGGGTGAATTGCTGGCAGCGGAAGCAGGAGCAGCAGTGGAACGCAGTCCGGAAGATTTGAGCGAAGTGGCCAATTATGTGACCGCTATGGAGTTCGGGATGGAGCGGCTCCAGACCCTGCCGCTTTCACTCCGACTGGTTCGGGAATTGCATGAACGGCTTATGACCGGCGTGCGCGGCAAGCACGCCACGCCCGGTGAATTCCGGCGTTCACAAAACTGGATCGGCAAGGCCGGGGAAACCTTGAATCAAGCTGCCTATGTACCGCCGCCCCCGGATGTCTTGGGAGAGTATCTGGCAGCATGGGAACGTTTTTTACATGACCGGACACTCCCCCCGTTGGTGCATATTGCTTTGACACATTACCAATTTGAAGCCATCCACCCTTTTCTGGATGGTAATGGTCGCGTGGGGCGACTGCTGATCACGCTCCAGCTCTGCGAGCGCGGGATTCTGCAAACGCCTTTACTTTATCTCTCCGCTTTCTTTGAAGCCACGCGGGCGGATTATTACGCCGGACTTCGGAATATTTCTGAAAAGGGAGATTGGGACGGCTGGCTGCGTTACTTTCTCAACGGCGTGGCCCGTCAGTCGGAGGATGCCCTGAGCCGGACGGTGAGACTGAACACAATCCTGGAAAATTGGCGTAAACAATTGGCGGGCAAAACGGGCACCAAAGTCGCGCTGCAATTGCTCGATCATTTGGGGGCAAACCCGTTCATAACACCGCGCGGAGCCGAGCAAAAACTGAACCTAGCTTATAACACAGCGGCCCGGGCCATCGCTCAACTGGAAAAACACGGTATCGTGAAGCAAACCAGCGAAGGGAAACGCGACCGGGCATATTGCGCCGAAGCTTTGCTGAAAATTCTCGAAGAACCGGCCAGCTTGATTCCACAGGAGGATCCCTAGTTGTAAATACTGACACCATTTTGGAGCGCTCTTGAAATAGGGTGAAGGGCGGGGAATGACTTATCCATAAGGGGTGCAGCAAAACCAAACCGCGACCTGCACGGGGTCGCGGTTCTTATTTTGAAAATGTCCCCGGCCGGCGGTGATGGAGTGGGGAGGGATGGGGATTACTCCATCACCGCCGGTACGGGGTCTCCCTGACGTCAGTATGCAGCCCGCGTGGAAGTGCGGTACCACAACGAACATAAAAAATGGGCGTACAACGGCATGAAGAAAACTCGTGCAGGCGGCAGGAACTGTTTACAGATTTGTGCTTCATGCGTTGTTCCTTTATTGGGGGACGCACGGGAAGAGTGGCGAAGGAAGAAGGTCAGGACAACGGCAAGAGATTATCTAACTGCGACATTTGTTATCTCACAGCGACATTTGTGCTCCAAAAGCGACGTGGCGCGTTGACAAACAGGTCATAGGGATACTTACGGACCGTCGCGATCGAGGCGTTCGCACTGCAGGATGAATTGCGTGGGGGTAAGCTCGTAGTATTGCTTGAACTGGCGGCAAAAGTGAGATGCTTGGGTGTAACCCAAGCGGAATGCGACTTCTTTAACGGTATCTGTCTCGCGGAGCAGCAATTGGGCAGCCACCATGCGCTGCTCGTCCAACCAGGTCTGCGGGGTGCAGCCGAGGGTCTGCTGAGCCTGACGCTCCAACTGGCGCAGAGTGATGCCACATAGTTTGGCGAGCCGGGAGGCGTTAAAACGGGCTTCCTTGGCCAGGCGCAACCATCCCCGCTTGTTCTTTAATGACCGTCTCCGGCGCAGTTTTTTCATAGGCTGCTTCCCCTAAGTGGGCGGCGAATTCTACGAAAACACCTAATAATGAGAATCTTGCAAAAATCAAGCGCCGTTTTCCTTCGTGTCTGGGTTAATGCCGAAAACCGGCGAATTATAAGGACTTTCAGCTCTAAATCAAACTTCTGCGCTGGCAATCAATGGCCTTCAAATGGTAAGAAGCGAGCATGATCCCACTGAGAAAACGACCGTTCTGGGTTACTTTGCTGCCCGTTGTCACGACGGCACTGTTATGCGCTGCCGGCGTGCTGTCAGTGAGGGGTGCGGAAGATGGCGGTTCAACCAGGGCAAATATCTTTGCCCGGAGTAATCTGGTGGCGTGGTGCATCGTGCCATTTGACGCGAAGAAGCGGGATTCGCTGCAACGTGCCGAGATGCTGGAGCGGCTGCAGATCAGGCGGCTGGCGTATGATTATCGCGCGGAGCATGTGCCGACCTTCGACCTGGAGGTGGAGACGATGAAGAAGCACGGGATCGAGGTGACGGCGTGGTGGTTCCCGGGGTCATTGAACGAGGAGGCTAAGAAGATCCTGGGCGTGATCGAGAGGCACAAGATCATGCCGCAGCTCTGGATCACGGGCGGCGGGGCGGCCACGAAGAACGAGGAGGAGCAGAGACAGCGGGTGGTGGCGGAGGCAAACCGCATCCGACCGATCGCCGAGGCGGCAGGCAGGCTGGGTTGCAAAGTGGCGCTGTATAATCACGGCGGTTGGTTCGGGGAGCCGGAGAATCAGGTGGCAATCATCAAGGAACTGAACCTTCCAAACGTCGGCATCGTTTATAACTTTCACCATGGGCACGAGCACATCGCGCGGTTCCCGGAATTGATGGCGTTGATGAAGCCGCATTTGCTGGCTCTGAATATAAACGGGATGATCCCGGGCGGAGATAAAGCGGGAAAGAAGATACTGACTGTGGGCGAAGGAACGGAGGAGCTGGCGATGCTGAAAACGGTGAAAGCCAGCGGATGGCAAGGGCCGGTGGGCATCCTCAACCACCGGACGGAACTGGATGCGGAGGTGGCGCTGAAGGGGAATCTGGCTGGCTTGGAAAAACTGGCGGCAGCACTCAAGTAAACTGCGGCGACATCCTATCCCCTCAACGGGTGAACCGGCTGATAAAGATTTTGGGGGACAGAAGGGATGGATTAAGCCACAGTCGGACTGAGCAACGTATGAATCTCCTTGGTCAGTTTATCGGGCAGATCCACCCGGCTCCACTCGCAGGCGGCGTGCGGGGGACGGGAAATCCAGCGGCGTACGGGGTCACCCTGGGTAAAACGCTCGCCAGGCATCTCGCAGTAGACGTAGATCTCCGGCGTGGGCGGACCGGCCTGGAAGGGGTTGATAAGGGCAACCACATTCAAACGAGCGAGCTGGGCATTCTCAAGCTGCACCTCGTAGGAGAGGGAACAGCCGGCATCCGGCTCGGGAAGCAGATGCCATTTGTCGACTTGGATGATCATAGGGGTGATGAAGTCTTTCTTCGTTAGACTCTTTCAAAAAGGCAACATTAAAAAAGTCCAACCTTATTCTTAACAGAATTTTAAGGAGACTTTAAAAGAGTAGCCGATGCACCCGGCGTGGGCAACTCCGCAATTAGAAGACTAACATGAGTCTCGTAACAAAACTAGTATTGGCTGCAAAAGCTTTTGACCGACGAGTCTGGCCGAACCATAGGATTGCATTAACCCGAGATTTGGTTAGTCGCCTCAAGAATGACAAGTTGCGGATAGCTGATGTGGGCAGCGCAGACGGACCGGAAGATCGCTGGCTAACTATAAGCGATTTGACCCAATTCATCACTTTCGAACCGAATACTCGTTCGGAATCGAATAGTCCTGATAACACTGTCAATTTCCCAATAGGTTTATGGTCACGGCGAGACAAAATGCCCCTGTACATTACAGCACATCCAGATTCATCTTCGTTGTGCAAAATAAACCGGGAGGTCTTCGATGATTATTTGATTCAGCTAGGTTCCCAAGTAGTCAAACAAATTGAGATTGAAGTAAGTACGCTCGACGCCTGTTTGGAAACAAAGGGGAAGGAAGGACTGACTCCTCATTTTTTGAAAATAGATGTCGAAGGCGGCGATTTGGAAGTTATGAAAGGAGCCGAAGGGACAATTTTGTCGAGTGTACTAGGAATCAGAACTGAAGCGGTGCTCCGACCACTTTGGGTTGGCTGTCCAGAATTATGGGATGTTAATAAACACCTTAGGAGTAAAGGATTCGCGCTATTTACTTTGGGGAAAGTTCAATGGATTCGAAATAATGGATTGTTTGGGTATACCTCGCAACCCCAGCTAATATGGGGCGATGCTGTGTTTTTCTTGGCAAAAGAACCATTCATTAAAAGGATGGAAAGTATTTCCATTGAAAACCGGGAAATTCTTTTAATTCACTTCACTGTCATCCTTCTTGCACACGGCTGCCACGACTATGCTTTAGAAATCGTTGAAACGGTCAAAGACAAAAAACTCGTAAATGAAGCTAATGTTAGCAACTGTGAACAAAGTATAAGAAATTCGGTGGACAAATCGTGCTTTGTCATTCTGTGGCTAGCCATGGGGGCAGCTTTCGCTTTGTTGGTTTATCTTGTTTTTTGTTTAGTTAAACCAACAAGAGAGCATGCAAAGTTTTATCTAAAACAGCGGCTTGGGAGATTTTGCTCATCAGCTTTGCGATGGACTGGAAAAGCTGGGAGACCATACGGTGCCTCGATAGAGGACCAATACGACTAGAATAAGTTAACCCCAGCTATTTCACAATGCTGACAGCTCAGTTTTGTGACGAAATAACCCTATAAAAGCGCTTCACCTTCGCGCTGGATGTACGATCAACAAAAAAATAGGGGCTGGATGGTATCGATGCGATGTTAGTCAGAGTAATCCACTGAACCGGCTCATTGAGACTCTCAGCATACTGTATAAAGCAAGAGGTGCCAACGCCAGCTTGCAAGGTTATGCCAGCATACACCTCAGCTGACGCTTGAATTTGTCGTTTTCCTCCCGATCCGGCCTGATAAATGCTCTGAATTTCTTGCAAAGTAAGCCCACGGTTGTAGATAGAAAATTCGTCAATATAGCCGTCAAATGCCTCACAAACCCCAGAGGTGCCCAATCGTAGGTCAGCCGTGTTTTGAGCACCAAATGTAGCGCCTGGAAAGCTCTTATAGACTGCACCATTTGCGTACCAAGTGATACCCGAAGCATCGAATACTGCTGCCCAATGAACCCACTCATTGAGCGGGACGGCAGGCAAAGTGTTATCAACACCCAACTGATAGTTGATTTGTATCGTAGGACAAGCTCCTGCTCGTTTTCCGAAAATGTGAAACGGTAAGTCGCTTGAGGTACGATAAGCCCAAAATTCAAATGTGGCATGGCTACCGGGCGCAAAACTTACCAAGCTACTGTGAGGAACGGACAAAGCGGAGGCGCGAACATCAAAAGCTCGACCTACTTTGCCATTCACATAAGCAGGAGTTCCCAGCCATGAAGCATCAAGCTGATTCAACGTCGAATCTTCTGAATTATCATTGCCATTCCACCACGCGACCAAACCGCTTGGAACATCGGTCGGAACTGCATGCAAAGAGGTAGTTGCAACACTTGAAATGAGTAGAATACAGCCAAATGTTTGAAACAACGCCTTCTCAAATTTCATAAAAGCTTAAAGGAATAGACTCCTAGGAGATAGTTTAGTAGAAAATAAATTACGGTAGACGTAGATAGCAAGAAAAAATAGGAATTTCTTTAGAAAATGAAAAACCAAGCATTAAAAAGAAGGTGGATTCTGAATGCGGTCCTTTTAGGACTAGGAATTTTTGCTTCCAATAAAGCTACTGCAGCAACCAAAGCTAAACCTCTTCAAGATGTCTCTCTCGAAGGCGAATGGTTTGGAGAAGACGGTCGTATTTGCGCTGTGTTTAGACAAGGCCGCGTTTTGCTGGTTGTTAATCCATTGGGTTCAATTGGGGTGGCACATATGGTAAAGCCTAACAGCATGGTTGTAGTTGGAGGATCTGGATGGGACAAAGGATTGACAGGTCATCTATCGGCTGATGGCAAACGGATTGACTGGTCAAACTCAACAGCATGGCTGAAATCTTAATCGGCAACAAAGAAGGTTTTCAGCAAACTAAGTAAGCGAACGATTGCGATTGTTTCTTTGGTTTCAATAAGATTTTTGACGGCATTGAATAAAAAGGACTCGCACCCGTGGCTATGCTAAGTATCTCTGACCGAAGGAGCAATCTGTTATACAGAAGAATTCCCTCGATACGTCCGGGCCAAGCTCCCGCATTGCTGAGAAATTTTGCTATGCGCCAATAATCACTTGATCCAGTACTTGGGACTTGTTCAAGATAATCAGTGGCGTCTATTCTTCCATCAACATAGAGTGTAGCTAAGTTTGTGGAGGATGAATAAATGCCCGTAATGCAGTGCCACCTATTGTCAGCACAGTTTATACTTCCAGACAAAATTCCATCGCCAAATCCGTTGCCCCACAAAATATTTCCAGCGGACCCAGCAACTAAATGGAAGTTAGCGGCAGCTGGAAATTCCCCATTATGCCCCCAATGCAACAACCCTTTATCCCCCGTCCATGACGGCGCTTTGATCCAGCAGCTCACTGTCCGGCTTTGGTTTCCTACGGGAAAGTTCTTTCCGGGTGTGTCGCCGATGACGTCATCGTCTGTGCCGTCGAAGTTCAGCGCGTGGCCGTTTTTCCCGATGGTCCAGTTTGCGCCGTTGCGGATGGTGCCATGATTCCCGTTCCCTGAGTAGTCCCAGAGCCGGGTAGCGTGGCGTGGCGCGCCGGGTGGTGCCCAGGCGGCCACGAGTCCCTGCCAGAGGTTGGGATAGGCGGATTCGCTGGCGTTGCGGGCGAAGGCCCGGGTCAAGTTTGGACCGTTCATTATTGCGCCTCCGGGTTGATGCCCAAGTAGCGGACCCAGTGATTTGAGCCCGTGTTGTCCAGATTCGCGCCGGTGTCGTTCTGGATCGCGATGCCCCATTTCGGCCCCGGATTATCGATGACGAATTCTCCGTAGAGCACATCGCCCGCAGTCGGCGAGGATTTGTTGTTCATCACGCCTATGAGTTGCGCGTTCTGGATGGTGATGGTCGCATCCGAGGCACCCGCTCCATCCGTGCGATGGTTCGTGCCGTGGTTGTCATCACGGATGAGGTACGCGGTGACGGTGCGGTTCCCCGTGGGTGTCGAGCCCTGCTTGATCTTCGCGTAGACGATCACGCGGGTGAAGCGGTCCGTCGTGTTGTCCACGATGGTCGATTGCTTCGCCACACCTGTGGCCAGGTTTGCGAGCGTGATGGTGAATGCTGTGGAGCTGCCGAATTTATCTTTGATTTCTGTAGGCATATTTTCTTTTTCGTTAATGGTTTAAGATTTCGTATTGAGTGATGGCGTCAGTTCTTCTTCCCCGTGATGGAGATGGTGAGCCGTTGAATGGTGGCGATGGAATCCACGTTGAAGGCGAGGATGTCTCCTGCATTCACCGCCGTGGTCCAGCCGGTCAAAGTGGTGTCCTTGGTTTTCACCGCGCTGCTGATGGTGGGTTTCGCGCTGGCCGTGATGCTGTCTGCACCAGTGGGCGGATAGCTCGCGTAAACATCCTTCCAGATGTCGATGACGGCACTGCCGGTTTGATCGGCAAGCACGGTCACGCCGGTGATGGTCATGGGAAAGGAGACTTCGAGGAAACCTTTCAATCCCGTGGTGATCACGGAACCACCGCCATCAATGACGAAGTTCAGCGACACGACACTCGCTTTTTCCAAGTCGACCTGAGGAGCGGTTTTCCAATCGCTCTTGCCCGTGATGCCTTTGATGCGTCCGGCGAACCAGGAGAGCAATTCAGTGAGGCTTCCCGTATCCGCGGGCGAGATCAGACTTTGATCTGCGGTGCGGTTACCGATCTTCACATCCGTACATTCGCCATCGGAAAGGCCTTTGGAGAATTGCGCGAAGGTCAGTCCCGTGGTGCCCAGCGTGATGGGGTCATTGGTTGTTAGCACATAGCCCATGTCACCGTTCGCGGTGCCCTCGATCACGAAGCAATACATGCCGGCGGTCACCTTGGGATCCGCATCAGCATCAGAGGCACGGATCCACGCACCGCTTTGCACCACATAGATGCCGTTCTCTTCCGGCGCGGTCTGGTTCTTCACCAGCACACGGTTTCCCGAAACGAGAGCGACGCCATCGATCGTCAAAGGTCCTCCCGTGGCGAGATCTACATTGGCAGTCGTGGCCACGCGGCAGGAATCCTTCGGATCGGCACCGCCACCGGCGAGCGCATCCACATACGCCTTTGTGGCGGCGTGGTTCGCATCTGTAGGCGAACCGTTCAGGACCAGTGTGCCCGTCATCGTGCCTCCGGTGAGCGAGAGGAAAATCTCGGTGAACCCGCTGCCGGTGTAACGATAGTGTTTGTAATCCAGATCCGTCCGCACGATCCAGTAGCCGACCGGCACAGTTTCTGTGGGCACAGCACTCACCACTGCGGGGCGTATCTGTTTCCATGTGTAAGGCGTCTCGGTTTCGGGATCGCTCTCCACGGTGCAGACATATTCCGCACCGTAGAGATCGCGCCAGCGTTGGTTGAGTACGTAATCGCCCTCTTCGTCCGGCGGCCCGGCCAGATCGGTCGGCTCCTCCGAGACGTAACTCGGCTCGTGCTTGTAGAGCATGCGTGTCGCCACGCCGAAATTGTATTCGATGAGGGTCTGTGGACCCGCCGTTCCAGCCACGCTGGTGAATTCTCCTGGTGATATTCCGGTCATATGTTTCTGATGGTTAATTCGTCGTGATAGCGCGACTTGAGTCCGTTCTTCAGTGCCGTCGCCCGCACTTTGAAATCATCTGTGGCGAACCAATATTCGCGGCGCGCTTTCAAGTAGATGAATGAGTCGGTGCCCGCAGGCACGAGTTCCTTGTCCTTCCACACGCCTGCCATGGTGTAAAAATCAAGTTGTGTCGCGGGCAGATCGGTTCCCGGATCGGCCATGCGCGCCCAGAAATCCCGGGTGCCATTCTCCGTGAGGGACCAGGTGAGCGGGATGTCGTCCGTTGTTCCGTAAACTGGATTCCGTCCATCATCGAAGGCGCGCAGATTGACGGGCGCGAGTGGCTCATCCATGCGCCCTCTGAGCGTGATGCCCGTTGTGGGTATGAGGGAGAGCTCGGCCTGTTGTCCGAAGGCGGTGGGCTGCAGTTTGAAGACACACTGCGCATTCCGCGCAAAGCTGGTGTGGTTCAGTCTTTCCAGATCCCGTTCGGCGATGATGAACACCTTGCGACCGACTGCGTGGACTTGGCGGCGCGTGTCGTAGCGGGCACGGATGCCATAGAGCCGGCACTGGCCGCCATCCAGGTACTCCACTTCGGCAAGGGAGATGATCTCATCCCCCACGAAGACAAGGACATCATCGTTCAGTGCGTTGTTGAGTGATGGGCTCGCGGGCAGGTCATTCACATCATCCGGCGTGATCAGGAGGCCGTAACGATTATCGATGATGTCCGTGGCGTCCGTGTATTCCTCGGCGACAGTACCGCCCAGCGCGAAACCATTGTGATTCCCGAGCAGATCATAGCTCAGAGTGAACATGCTCGTAGAGCTTCTGTAAAAATAGAACCCCGCAGGCCATTGATCCCGGATGATGGTGCCCAAGCGACCGCGGATCAAATGCACCCGCGCAAAGCCGGACGTGCTCGTTCCTTCGGGGTCGGTCTCCAGCGGCAGATCGCGCCAGTTCAGCACCGCCATCCACTCGCCATTGACATGCATGAGCAGTTGGGCCGATTGCGTAAGGCTGCGGAAGTAAGGTGCTCGTGGATATGAAAAATGGACAAGGGCGCCTTCTCCTTCCAGAAAGAGTTCTTTGTGCGGCAAGGCCTCTGCCAGACCGGCGTTATCGATGCCATAAATCTTGGTCGGCTGCGCCGCTGCCAGTGCCGAGGAGCGCCGCAGATGGATGTGAAACTTCGTGGTGTAATAATTTGGCCGCACCGCCAACGGCACCACGGTGATCTTGTTCTCGTTGCCCAAGCCCTTGGGCAGCTCCACCATCAATTGGTTTTTAAACGGCTCGGGATCGATCTTCTCGCTGATGATGAGTGCATCATCCTCCGGCACGTAATACTTCTCGCTCAGATACGAGCGGTCCATGGCCACTTGCAGGCTGATGTCTCGCGAACCAGCACGGCCGGTGGAGCAAGAGATCACCCGCATGAGCAGCTCGTTGATGCCCAGTTGCGGATAGCTCAGACGGAAGAGGGTGCCCGGTGCCAGCTTCGCCGATTTTCGCACGGTGAGTTCGCCTTCACTTAGCGGAACTGCAGCGGCCCGGCCTGATGCAGCAACGACCATCTGCGCTAGCTTTGGCCGCGTGATCCAGGGTCGTTCGATCGTCTGTGGCGTGTTATCCGTGGTGATCAACGCCACACCGGGATCGCGATACGGCAGTGCGTTCTCTTTGTAAGCGCGGTTGCGATCGGTGAATTTCACCCACGTCTTGCTCTTCACTCCGCGCCAGCTTCCCGGTTTCAACTCCGGTTCTTCCAGCAACACATTCTCATCGAGTAACGGCAACGTTTCCACCTCCGCCGGTGGGCGGATCAGACCGATGCGAAATTTTCCTTCCGGCGTCTGCAGCACGTATCCGTCGAAGTATTCGCAGATCTGGGTGACGAGCTGACGCGCACTGGTCTGCTTCGTGATATATGGCGAGATGCCGATCTCCTCCTCTTTCAATTGTGCGGCCACGGCGATGAGCGCTGTCGTGTCCAGCCAGTCTGCCGACCAACCGAGGCCGTAGGTCTGGTTCTGCAACAGATCCGCCACCACCGCCACCGGGTTGCAATCTCCCTCCACTTCCACCGCTTCAACCGGCAGCCACGTCGGACGCGGATGACGGCGCAACACCACTTCCACATTCGGCGCGTTCGTCTGGTTGAAGCCGAAGTAGATCTGGTGAAAGATCAGGTAGCATTGACCACGGTAAGGCGGATGATCGAGGTCCGTTTTTTGCAGATCGAAAGGACTGTCCGTAGCGGGCAAGGCCTGATCCGCCGTTCCCCAGTAGATCCGCATCGCACCGTGGTCCTCCAGTGTGAGGTCTGCAAAAGTAGCGCCACCGGTCCGGCTCATGTCACCAGACCACACTTCGTCGCCATTGAAATAAACTTTCTCGATGGCATCCACCGGGCCATGACACACCAGCGCGATGAGCGAGGCGTAGTAATTGTAACCCGTCGTGGTCGTCTTGCCTTTGCCCGCCGATTGCGTGACGGCGACGGTCTTGATGTTGAACGCCTCGCTGATCCACGTCACTCCGAGCCGCGTCTTGCCCGCGAAGTAGGGCAATGGCCGCGCCTGTTCATTGGTCGTGGCTCGTGATTCGTCCAAGCCCAACGGCTTTTGCGCGGGCGCGGGCATGGCTTTTGAAGAACCGCCGGAAAAACTCATACCACCAGCCTTTCCCAAGGAGTGTTCACCGTGTTCTGCAACGGCACGCGGAGCGGTTCAGTTGCCGGCAAAGTCACCACGACGGGAGAAGCCGTTCCGCTCGCTGTGATTTCCACCGGACGGAAGACAAGCGTGAGACGCTTGCGCCATGTGCTGTCATCGATCCACGATTCACCCACGGTGTAACCCTGGTAAACATGCACGAAGGTGCGGTCCGTCAGCACCACGCCCACATGATGCACACTGCGGCCCATGCGGAAGCACAGCAGATCCCCCACCTGCCACGGCGCTTCTGCTTTCGCAAAATGCGGGCTCGCTTCCAGCCACGAAGTCACGCGGCTGCCGTCATTGTGCTGGCCGCCGTCCATCGTGTATTTGCCCGGTTTGAATTCGCGCAACAGTCCGGTGCCTTGATAAAGCGCCGCCGCGAGTTGCACGCAATCCACCCCCACGCCCGCCACTTGCGCGTGCGGCACGAACGGCGTGCCGAACCATTCCTGCGCCAGTGCCAGCAAAGCTGCCTGGCGCGTCCTGTCTTGATAATAAGCCTTCATTTCTTGCCTCCTTGGGAAACCTGCGATTGCACCGCCACCAATGTCGGATTCTTCTCCGGCACGAATGGGTGGCCAAAAAAACGATCATTCACGAACTTGATCTTGCACGTCGTCCAGCGGCCATCACAGCCCGCCAGCAACACCACCGAAGTGCCCACCGTCGCATGCAGCAAAGGCAGATTCAGTTTCAGCTCCCGCACTCCACTGCCCACGATGGTATCTTCCAGCACGGTGCGTATCTCCATCTGGCTGCCTGTGCCTGCTTCGATCCAGCCGAAGGAAAAATAATTCACCGGCAAGCCGCTAAGCTGGCTCACATGACTCACCCGCACCGTGCTGCCATTGATCACCGAAAGCGCCGCAGTGCGACGATACTGCGTGGTCTTGACCACCTTGCACGTGTTCGGCTCATAGACCTGGAAAGAACAGCGCGGACTGATCAATGCATCCGGCAGACGTTGATTATCGAGGTCCAGACGTGAGATGCAGCTCGCGCTGATCTTCTTGCCGCGTCGCGTCACCTTCTCCACCTGTCCCGTGAAGAGCACTGTGCCAGCATCCGGATCAGCAAAGGATGTCTCGAAGATACGAACGTATATCGGGCCCGTGGGTGGATAAGGAAAACCGAAGACGAACGGATGCCCCGTTTCATGCACCGCCTCGATCGTCACCTTCTCCGCCTCACCTTTCAGTCCTTGGTCCAGAGAACCATGATCGATCGGTTTGGAAATATAAGCCACTGGCTCGTCTTCCTCCGGCGCCTCCAGGAGCGAGCTGATGCCGCTCGCGAAACTCGTGTAGTACCAATGCTGGATCGGATCCGTGTTGATCCAGACGTGATACAGATATACCGGCATCTCGCCCGTCTCCGCAGCCGCATACTCCACAGGCAGCTCCAGCACCTGAAAGGAGCGTTGCTCAAACCATTCCGCGAGAAAGGCGGCACTCTCCTCATCCTCTGCCAGCCGCACATAGTGCAACCGGCTCACCATCGTCTCCGCGTTTGGCGTGAAAGTCAGCGCGCTTTCCAACGTCACACGTTCTGTGCCGTCACCATTGTCTGCCACACTCAGGATCTTCCGCGCCACACCCGTCCCTTCCTGCGTGAACCACAGATGCACCGCCGGATGATCATTCCATGAAGCTGCAAAGCCTTGTCCTGCGATGTCGAACTGCGTGGTGCTGATGCCCTCCACGATGTCCACCGCCTCCGTCGGCGCAGGCAGCCAGAACCCGTGCAAACGTCCGCGCAATGCCGCAAAGAAATTTTCCAGCGCAAGGATCTCCGTCTCCGTGTTCAACTGCACGCTGAACTCGAATCCATGCACCACATGGCTCTGTAACGGCGCGAACACCTCCGCACCGAAACCGATCGCCAGCTCGCGCAGATCGTAGCTCAAGCGCTGGCTCGCACCATCGGTCCAGTTGATGGGCGTGGTGAAGATGGGCCGCGAAAGATACGTCGGCGCACTGGATGCCGTCGCACGCGTCGAGCCCGTGACCTCCAGCAGTGTGAATGACACCGATCCGTGGCGGCTCGTGACCAATGACATGCTTTCACCATCCGGCTTGCCGAAAAGCAGCGGCCACACCAGCGAACCGGCTGCGAACGTCTGCGGCAACACGCTGTTCAGCGTGAGCACGAGTCCTGTTTTTGCCGTGATCTGCCGCACTGCGTACACGGGTTTCTCGATATCCGATGCATCTAGGAAGAAGATGAAATCGCCCACCTGCCACGGCCAGTTCGTCGTCGCCAGTTCCGCGCTTGTGCCACTCGCGCTGCTGGCGAGATCGGAAGCACGTCCCCAGAAAGGCACTACGGCCTTGCCGGACTTCATCGCCTCGCGCAATTGGTCTTCCAGTCGCGCACGTTGCTCCTGCGTGAGCGTGGCGATCTCGTAAGACAGCTCTAGCCGCGGCACAGCGCGCATCGCTCCGCGATCCTCCGCGCCCGTCACCGTCTCCTGGATCTCCGTCTCCCACCGACGCGTCAGCTCCGCTCCCTGCTGCCAGTCCGGCAACTCTGGTAACAACACATGCCCATTGATCAACTCGATACTCATCTAATCCTCCTTAACTCGTTCTCTTAAGTGAGACAGGCGTCATCGCCTGTCCAGTCTCCCCCGCATATCACTGATAGTTCTAAGGATCCTTTAATCCGTGTGATCCGTGTTCAATCTGTGGCTAACCATCAAGAATTAATGCCCAGCCGCATCTTGTTCTTCGCGATGTGCGACACCATGATCTCTTCCCCGATCGAGCCCTTCATCACGCGCATCAACTCCTCTTGGCTGTTCACCACGATGACTTTCGGCTGTGTCGATTGCACATTGATGTTCGGAGACATCGCTTTTAAACCGCCACCACCCGCACTGGCGCTGGCGAGCCCCACCGGCAAGGACCGGCTCATCCGCATGGACTCCAATCTGTCCTTCCCGATCGCCTGCACCGCTGGTTGGTCAAAAACCATTTCCCCGCGATGAACCAACCCCGCCACCTCGGAACGCCGTCCATCCCCGGTATAACCACCGCTCTCAAATCCGCCGAACGAACTCATCGCCGCCGTGATCGCTGCTAAGCCGATGGCTGCCGCTGAACCCCAGCTCGTGATAGAAGACAGCAGCGCATTCGGCATATTCGATACGGCATCCGCCATATTGCGGATTCGCTGTCCTAAAGAGATTTTATTCTTGGCCTCATCCACAGTGAATAAGCCTGTGATCTGCGTGGTGACCATTTTCATGAAACCATTGATCAAGGAATTAATGACCGTGCTGCCCACTTGGCTGAGCGCATCCTTCCACGTCGTTGTTCCTTTGATGAGTCCTTCGATGGAACTGGTGATGGACTGCATGCCTGAATTGGCGATGTCGTCGAATATCTGTTTGATGTCTGCGGCGACTTTCTGCATCCGTTCGCCCTGGCCCTCTGAGTCGGTCCCATCACCTTTGTCTTTACCGGAATTTTGACCCTCGCCTTCGTCTGTCCCGGCAATCGGATCTGTTTCACTCGATTTCCCTGTCGGAGTGCGCTGTTGCTTCTGAAAGGCACCTCTTTTCCGCTCCAGTTGTGTCCGTTCAGCGCGGGCCTTTTCCTTGTCTTTCTTGTTGGTCGCCGTTCCCTCGATTTCTCGCAAATGCTCGATCTGTTTCTCCAGCTTTCTATTTTCCTCCTCGATCAACTGGATGTTCTTCTTCCGGTCTTCCTCCTGCCTCTTCGCCATCTCGGCTTCAGCCTTGGCTTTTTCCTCCGCCTTCTTTTTTGCCTCTTCCTCCGTCTGTTTCTTCAACTCGTCGAGACGCTTTTGTTCCTCCATGGAGAACTTCGTCCGCTCCTGCTCATACTTCTTGGTGATCTCCGCCTTTTCTTGCTCGGTTTGTTCGTGCGACTCCTTCTTCCGGGCATTGAGTTCTTCCAATTCATTCTGCAGGCGGTTTTTCTGGTTTCCTTTGGCCTCATTGCTGTCGCCCGATTTTTCCACCTCAGCCATCTGGGCCTTGATATGCTCCACCCGCACATCCAATGCTGCTTGTGCGGCAACCTCCCGCTCCTTCAGCACTTTCTGACTCTCCATCTCGGCGTCGGTGGCGGCTTTCAAACGGTCGGAAAGGTTCGTTTTCGAAGGGCTGGTGTTTTTCAGGTAATTATCGTCGATGGCCTCTAAATCTTTGTCTGCCTTTCTATCGGCCTCCGTTTTTGCGCGGTCGGCCCGGCCAACTTCAAGTTCCTGTTCGCTGTCTTTCAACTGCTGTAGCTCGGCTTTCTTATGATCAACTGCCCCTGGCGCGGCCGTTTCAGGGGACTTAGGTGCGGGCTTGTTCATGGTCGCCTGCTCAGCCGCGTCGCCCCATGCCTTGCTGTTCCGTTTGTATTCTTCCTCGCTGGTGATGCGCAGCCAGCGTTTGAATTTCTCAAAGCCTTGCATGGCTTTAGAGATGCTATACTGCGCCACATCATTGATCTTGATGCCGAACAGATCCATATCCCCGATCGCCTTCCCGATCTGCCAGCCCGCGATCGCCGCCCCCACGATGCCGAATCCGCCCGCCATCAACCGCGCCGCGCCGCCCGAGCTTTTCAGCACGTCACCCAGATTCTTCGCCGAGATGCCGCCGTTGCCGAACTCCTTCGACAAATCCTGCATCCCCTTGAACGCATCCGGAAACGACTTGCCTGTGAGCGTTTGAAAATTCGTCTGTATCCCTTCCAGCATCGGCATCAGCTTGTCCTTCGTACCCGTCAGCTCCATGATCGCACCCGCCGCCTTGCTCACTCCCGGCGGCAATGTGCTGCCGAACGCCGTGTTCAACTGGGCAGCCGTATCCGTGCTGCGTTTGTTGAAGTCCTCGATCTTTCCCGTCCATTCACCCACAGATTTCTGCAGACCATCGATCTCACTGGCCACACCGTGCAAACCCATGCGCGTGGCCAGATCAGAAAAATTCCCCATCGCACCCAGACTCGTGCGCACCGTATCGATCGCTCCTTGCGTATCCGTCAGCAACACACGCTTCACGATCTCGCCCGCCGAGTTCGCTCCATTGCCGAATTCCTGAAACTTCCCGATCATCCCGTCCACCGATTCCTTGGTCTGCTGCGCGCTCGTCAAGACGCTCTCCAGACCCAGTGCTTTGGCGATGCCCTCCGTCGAACTCAGTTTCTCGATGTTCTGCGCCACCGTATCGATCGCTTCCGAAACATCGCCCTCCAGCACCTCCTTGATGAGATCCGATGCCTTCTCCGTCTTGCCCAAGAAATCCGTGATCTCTCCTGTCCACGACTTCAGCGAACCTGCCGTCGCCTCGATGCCACCCGAGACTTTTTCCAGCCCCATCGCCTGCGCGAGCCCGGATAATTTTCCAAGCGTCTCCTGGATTGGATTCTGCTCGATCATCTCCTTGGCAGACTCGATGTAACCACGCACGCTCTGGTTCCCTTCGCCCAGTTTCGTGGTGAACTCTTTGATGCCCGTGAGCTGTTCACCCAATTGCTTCGTGACATTGCCCAGCGCTGTCTGCGCGACCTCCGCGCCGCTCACCTGCAACTTCAATCCCAGTTGAAAATCGTTCATAACTCCTCCTTTTCCGGACCCGCCCGCAGGCGGGTCACTCCCCGTTTTTCATCCTCACTTTGCGGTCCATCTCATTTCCCCTCGCACTGCGCCCGCAACTTCTCCTGCAACTCCAGTAACACCTCCGCACCTCTCTCCGCCCAGCACGCCGCCACCGCTGCATACACCACATTTGAATCCATCAGCTTCTGCGCAGCACGCACGCGTTCCGCCGCTGCGGCCAGTAACTTGAGTTGCGCCAGCGAGTGTTCCCTCGCCTCGCGTAAACTCAGGCCGGACTCGATGGCGAGCTCGGCGACCCAGTCCGCAAACTCGAGAGCACTGTGCTCTGCATCGCCTGCGTGATGCCGGGCACCAGCCGCTCGCGCCGTTGCAACTGGCGCTGCACCCAGCGCGCGAAAAAATCCGCGTTCAAACGCTCGCCCTCCGTCACGATCTCCTCGTGCGCCTCCGGTGAAAGCGTCGCCGCCCAGCCCTTCGGCTTGCCGCAGAACAGCTCCACCATCGCTGCCTCATCCTCGATCACCGCGAGCAATCGTGGCATCTGCGCCACTGCCAACTGTTGCACCGTGACCTCTTCCTTTGCACCATCACGCAAAGCCACCATCACCGTTTTCCCGCCCATCAATGTTTCCAATTTCGTCGCTTCCATAATTTTTATTCAGTTAATCGTTCTCGATTCCGTTAGTGGGACAGGCGCCACCGCCTGTCCAGTCTCCCATCCCGGTAGGGACGAGGTGCCCCTCGTCCCAAACCAAGGCCTTTACCGTTGTCTCACCGAATGCATCGACCGCTCCAGCCTCGCCCACCACTCTCTGCCCACCAGGAAGCGGACCTCCCTACGAGTAGAGGGTCGTGGTAAGGGGTAAGAATGACCACAGCACTCCCCTCCGCACATTTCTCCTTTGTGCTTCTTTGTGGCCATTCTCCCCCTTTTCCTCTATCAGGCATCCACTCGTCCACGGCGCACGATCTTGCCCGTCGCCAGCAGCTCCACCTCGAATTCGCTCTGCTTCTTCCCGTCGTTGTCACCGCCGTTGGAGACGGTGATCTGGGCCGTGAACGTGTAACGTGCGCGGGGTGCTTCCTGATGCTGGTCGTATTCATCGAAGACCACTGTGCCTTTCACACACAGGTCAGTCAGACCGGTGTGCTCCGTGAAAGTGGCTGCAGTCGGCGTATAGGCGACCAGCAGATCGTCACCATCTGCGATCTGGCCGCTGTGCAGGATCGTGATGGTCCCTGCCACCGCATCCACCTTGTAATCCACATTCGGCACCGTCGTGACGTCCTCTTCCTCATCGATCTTGACCGATGTCACCGTCACATTCTGGTCAGGCAGCACGATCACCTGCCCCTTCTTCACATTCAGCACCGCGTGAGCGGGCACTGCGGTGGTGGACTGGGTCACTGTGGCTCCCGTACCCGCCAGCAGATGCAGACGCACCAGATCCGGCAATTCCTCATCCAGTCCCACCGTCCAGCGATGCTCCACCTGCGTGGGCCGTTCCTCCACCAGTTGCACGTAACCTTTGCGCGCCACCGTCGTCTTCGTGCGCTCGATCTTCGGCGCGTACTTGTACATCCGCACATTGCCGAAATCGATGAAGGCACCTTCGCCCTCACGTTTGAACAGCAGTTTCCCCGTCGTCTGTTTGCGATAAATAAGATCTCCCGTTTCCTTCATAACTCTCCTTTTGTTTTGCTACCGTTTGTTTCTGTTTTTCTCTAACTATGCCGTTTCACCGGCTGATTCTTTGATCCCAACTCCGTCCTCGTTCTCGTCCTCGACCCGTTCCCCATCTGCCCTAATCCGCTCTATCTGCAGATAGGTTCTCTTCTCCTGCCTCCATCCGTGTGATTTGTGTTTCATCTGTGGCCAATAATTCCCGCTGAAAACTGAACACTGAAAACTTCAAACTCCTTTTCAATGCTGCGTCAGCATCTGCCCGCACTCCACCACCAGCTCGATGTTCCACGCCTCCCTGCCCGCGGCCTCCTCACGCTTCGGCCCTTGGATCAGGAGCGGCGTGCCGTTCACCGGCTTCACCAGCACCTGACGCGAATCCAGGTTCTTCCCCGTGAGCTCGCTCACCACGCGATCTTTCATCGCGATGACTCCCGGCGTGTTCTCATCCCCCGTCGCCGCTGACTGGCGACGACCGTAATCTCGATCCGCCAGCAGCAGAAACACATGCCGCTCCAGCACCGTGTTCAGCGAGCGCCCCGAAACGTCGTTCACAAAGTCATCGTCTCCCGGCACGATGAGACAGACGCGATTCTTGAAGAGCCGCAACTCCTGCAACGCCTTCAACAAATCCGTCGAGCTGTAATACTCCACCTTGTCGAAGAGCGGCGTGCCCGCCTCCAGTTCCAGTGCTGCGAGCCGTGTTTTCAACTTCGCAAGCACCGCCAATGTATCGATGAATGACATATGTTATTGCTCCTTGGTTTACGGCACTGGCACCGCGTGAACCTCCAGATCGAACACTTCTTCCGAACCGTTCGTCGCATTCCAATACAGGTACAGATACCGCGCCTGGATCGGTATGCGCGCCGAGACGAACTCCCGCTCCGTGTCCCCATCGATGCTCGTCGGCAACGCCAGCGTGAGTATCGTCGCCCGCGTACTGAGCCGCATCGTCGCACCGCCCACCGCGCTCAAATCCTCTCGCGAGAACGCATACATCAGCAGGATGGAACCCGTCGCGAGATGATTGCTCACCGTTTTCGCATTGAGCTGGATCGCCGCCGCATGACGCCACGGCGTGTTTTGCAGATCGATCTTCGTGAGACCGAACCCGCCCTCCGCCGCCTGCTGCAACTCCTGGTCCACCAGCGTGAACACCGCTTGACCTTCGTAGTATTGTGGATTCTTCATGACGGTTAATCCCTTGTTACTTGAGGTATTGCACCCACACCTTGAGATCGATAGTGGCCCCGACATCACCGCCACCACCAGTTTCCCACCACACATAGAGATAACGTCCTGCCAGCGTTTCCTTGTTTGAGGCGAAGTCCCGCGTGTTACCGTAACCGCTGGCCGAGGCGAGATTGCACACGATGGTTTTCACCCGCGCCTGCAAGCGTTGCGCCCCAACACTCGGAGCCACTTCCTCATGGCAGAATCCGAAGCACACCGTGATGCCATTGGGATCGCTCACCGGATTGCTCGTCTGCGCCGTCACCATGATGCCGCTGAAATCCAGCGGCGCGATCACGCCAAGGTCAATCCGCACCGGATTGCCGTTATACACGGAATTCTGTGTGCTCAAGCCCGTGAGATTCATCACCGGCTCACCGTTGTTTGCTAATGTCGTTGTCATACTAATTTCTCCTTGCTGCCCCAGTTGCCATGACCGCTCGGCGTCCCCGCCGGTGGCGGCTCTTCCAGCATCAGGTCCGGGAATTTTCCATCGCGAATATCCTTCAACTCCTTCATCGCCTCATCGTACTTCGTCTGCCGCTTCTTCGGGATCTCCCCGAGCCGCGCATAGATCTCGAAAAGCACCAGCGCACGAACGAGCCGCTTGTAACGCAACTCCGGCACATCGAAACGCGCCGTGTAATCCTCCACCTTCTGCAACTGCTCCTCGATGGTGCTCGCAATCGGCTCCGGATCACCCGATGTCACCAACTCCTTCGCGATGCCATCCAGCTCCTCCTGCGAGATATCCACCAACAGATCCTCTTCCGTAAATGTGATAGCCATAACTCAACTCCTATAATCATTCTTCATCCCCACGCCGGCTGACGCCCTCGTCAGCCGCGTAGTGGGACAGGCGCCTCCGCCTGTCCGGTCTCCCGCTCGTAGCGCCCGCGTCTCGCGGGCCGTACCGCAGGCGTCCCGCCTGCCCCCCATCTCCCTCTCCCCCAAAAGGGGAGAGGGCCGGGGTGAGAATGATTCCACAGCATTTGGATAGTTTGGCGCTATCCTCCTTCTCCCCTTGGAGGGGAGAAGGATTGAGGATGAGGGGTGCCCCCACTTCTTCATTCCTAATTCTGCCTTCTTCATTCTCAATCCTCTCGATGTTCGATGTTGGGCGTTGGTTGTTCGATGTTTCCCCCTCTTAACGATTCCTACGTCGTCAGCACATTGCTCAGATGATAACCGGCCTTCGCCCCGATGATCTTCTCATCCACATCCTGCCGCGCGCGATGCACGTCCGAGCGGATCACATCCTGGCGATACGACTCCACCACCACACCCTCCTGACCGACCTCACCCACCCAGCCGAACGTGCGACCGAAATTCGGTGCCATCAGATCCGGCGTATCCTGCACATGCGCAAGCACCACAGAATCACCCCAGATATAATTCGGCGTCGCTGCTTGGCCTTCCTGCGCCGTGTTCTCGATCGTGCCCGCCACCAGGAACTGCTCCACGCCGAACACCGCCGCGAGCAGGTCTGGCGTGATGATCGCGCGCTCCGAGTACTTGATCTTCTCCGCCACGATGTCGTGCTCCTTCAAGATGTTGAACACATCCCGGCTCACCACCATCGTGTTCGCCTCCATGCCCGTGTTCTTATGAATACTGGCGCGCGCCGTCTCGATATCCGCGATCGGATCCGAGTTCGCCGAATCCCATTTCGTGGAAGGACTCGAGGTCGGCACCGAAGCGCCCGTCGCCTTCGCCTTCACGCGCACCTCATGATTCACCATCAACACGTTCATCGCGCGCCGCATCGCCGAGGCATCCGCATCGAACGAGCGCGCATACTTCTTGCGCTCGCGATCATCCACCGGCTCCTCATGACCGAACTCGCGGCAGTTGTAAGTGTCCGAGCTGATCTTCATCAGCCCGCGACTGTACGCCGAACGCGGCGCACGCTGGATATTACGTGGCACGTTCAGCAAGTTCTCCTCGTCCATGACGTAATAACCCGCGCTCTGCTCGCCCGTGAGAAAGAGCGGGAACAGGCGCAAGCCCGTGAAATTCTTGCTCTCCTGCATGAATTTGACCGCCATCGCCGTCAAAACCACATTCAATGATGCATTTGAAACCATAATCTTCTTCTCCTTTTTCCGTCTGTTTTTTGATTGATCGAATTACTTCTCCCGTTTCGCGCGCTTAGACCTTCTCCACGATGTCCAGCACCTCGCACACATCCCCATCCGCACCATTCGTGGTCGGCGAGATGATGATGCCGATGGAACGATCGCCCGTGGTCGTCGTCGTGATCTTGCCACCGCTCGCCCCCTTCACGCGTGCACCGACTGCGATCGCACCGCTCTTCACGCACTTCATCGTGCCGCCTTTGCCCAGCAACCGGATGTTCACATCATTGCTGCTTTCCAGCTTCCCGTGCATCACACCGATCGCCAGCCCGCTCGCCAGCAACTGCACCAGGCCATCGCTGGTCAGCTCCACCAGATAACCCTCCTTGCCCGTCAATTGTCCCGGAGTCTTCTCCGTAAACGTCCGATACGCCGTGTCTGTATAAACCTCGATACCCATAATCTTATCCTCCTTAATAAACTAACCGTTCTTGTTGTTACCGCTTCGTCCTCGTCCTCGTCGTCGTCCTCGAATCCCTTTTCGTAGCAGCCGACATGAGGAGGCTCTAACTTTTGTCTTTCACCACCGCCCATCCACCTGCACCGTTCGCTTGAACTTTACCGACTGCCATCCTCCTTCTCCTCTCGGAGGGGAGAAGGATTGAGGATGAGGGGTGCCCCCATTTCTTCCTCTCGATGTTCGGAGTTCGATGTTGGATGTTCGATGTTCCCCTTAGTCATTGCTCATTCCTTCGTCATTGGTCATTCACCCAACGTGGTGCGATACGCCTCATACAACTCCGGCTCCTTCGCCGCCACGTGCATCACCGCCTCCGTGAACACCACCTTGCGTTGCTCCGCGAACTGCCGCGCCTTCACCACAAACTCATGCTCCGGCCCATTGGAATGCGCTGCATGCACCGGTGCCATCGTATGCGGCACGATCGAGATCAGCGCCTGATTCGTCGCCAGTCCCGTGAGCGTTTCCGACAGCTCCGGATTCTTCGTGAGCGCATCCACCCACTTCGCGTGCAGCGCCGTGTTCTGCGGTGCGAGTTTGCCCGTGCGGATCGCCGTATCCACGATCGCCCGCGCCTGCTCCTTCGCCTTCAGCGTCAGTTGCTGTTCCAGTTCCAGGATACGTTTTTGTGCGGCAGCCAGTTCAGCCGCCAGTTTCATCGGGTCCATAATATTTGACCTTTCTTGGTTTGCGTCGCTGTCACTTGCCCCCGCGACAATGGGGTTGATCGTCTTGAACGCCGCGCGATTCACCAGCCCGCCCATATTGAGCGGTGCCCCCGTGACCTCGCCTGCGACATCTACAAAAAAGCTCGGTGAAAAGCGGCGATACGCCTTTCCCAACAACGCCGTGCGACCCGGCTCCGTCCACTCCACCTCCACTCGCACCCCGCCCGTGATCGCATCCTCGCCACCCCAATAAAATCTGAGTGGCCGCGCCGAAGCCTCCGCATCCTCGTGATTGAAATCGAAATACGGCACATCCTCCGCACCCGCCTCCGCCTGCGCCCGCAACTCCTGCAACAACGCCTCCATCCGCACCGCCGTCTCCGCATTCACAATCACAAGCTGCGTCACCGGCGCCTCACCTTGAGTCGCCGCGATCACATGCTGCCCCGGCGGCATCCATTGAATCTCCGTCGGCAACTCCGTAACCCCAGCACTACCTAGCTGAGATTGCCCCAACTCCTTCTCCCCATTCGCACTTGGCAAAGTCGGCAAAGCCGCCGCCAACCGCGCCTCAATCGGAAATGTATTATTCATAATCATAAACTCCTTAAAAATTCGTCCTCGTTCTCGTCGTCGTCCTTCGTCCTCGATCCCCTCAATTCGCTTTTATTTCCCGTCCCCTGTTCCGCGTATTTAGCGTCTTTCGCGGTTACCCCTCTTTCCCTTCTTTTACTCCTTCTGTGTATTCCGCGTATTCTGTGGTTTATCCCTCTCTCGATGTTCAGAGTTCGATGTTGGATGTTCGATGTTTCCTATCTCCCCAACTCCTCCCTCACTGTTCCCTCAATCATCTCCCTCATGCTCTCCATCTCCGGCAACGCCCCCTCATCCGCCTCCTGTGTCACCTGTCCCTTCAACACATACTGCACCTTCACACCCTTCGCCCCCTGCATCCGCGTCACCAGCAGCGCCGTCTCATTCGGCTTGATCAAAAACAACCGCAACCCAGTCTCGCTCTCAAACTCCGCCGTCGTTCTCCCATACGCCTCCGCCGTCACTGGAATCGTCAACGCCCTCGCCGACTTCGCCCTGATCACTCCACCATAAAGTTTCTGCGCAAACGCCGGATGCGAAACCCCAAGCCTCACCGTTCCACCCGCCTCATCCACCTCACCCACCACCGTCTTCTCCACCTGCGCCCAAAAGTTCGTGCGTCTCCCGCCGAGTTTATTCGCCGACCCCGCATCGCGACTCCGAAAATGAGCCTTCAACATCCCCTCCGCCCGCGTCGCCACCGCCCGCAACATCCCCGATGGATTCCGCACCTTCCCCAGCAACTCGCGCAACTCCCCCACCGTAGAATCAGAATTCAATTCAATCGCAATCACACCGCCTCCTCTTCTTTTCCCTTCTTCCCATTGGCCCGTGGTGCAACCACTTTTTCCCCATCTGGACGTTCAACGTTGGAAGTTGGACGTTGAACGTTTCCCTTTTCTCCGTCCTTCTTCCCCTCATTCGCCCCTGGTGCAACCAGTGGACGTTCGATGTTTCCCCCTTTCTTCATTCTACCTTCTTCATTCTCAATTTCCTCATTGGCCCGTCGTGCAACGACATCTTCTCCCGCATTCGGCATCGGTATCTCATGCCGCTCATAAAACCACGCCTTCGGCAGCTCCACCCCCGCCTCCAGCAAAATCCTATCCCGCTCCGCCATCGCCTTCGCATCCCGCACCTCTTTCACCACCGGCTGCAACCACGGACACTCCAGATCATCACCGAAATTCAACCGACAAAACGCCGCGCTTAATTGTTGCAGCACCTCACTCGTCCACGCTGCCAGCGCCGCCTTCCGATCCGCCCGCACCCGCTGATGCACCTCACCCAGCGCGCGACTCCCCGCATCTCCCGCCTCGCTCGTCAGCGTCTGCCCCAGGATCAGCAGATCACACTGCTTGTCCGCGCGATCCAGCAGCGCCGCCTGCGGATTATCCGTCCCGTTCCGCGACGGCTCATGCAGCTCGATCTTCGTCCCCGCCGGAAATGCCGCCCACGCGGAGCTTCCCATGTTCTCCAACATGTCGCAGATCTTGTTCAGCAACCCTGGCTGATTCGGATCGTAACTCGCCCAGCGCAACGGCAACCCGAATAACTGTGCGAAATTCAACAGCCACTCCGCGCTGAAGTTCGAGGCACACCACCACCACGCCAACGGCCGCAACAACGCCCCACCCACCGGATGACCCGACTTATGTTTCGCGATCGCGATGAGAAACTTATCTGGCGGAAACACCGCGAACCCTTCCCCCGCATCCTTCAACATTTCCGGCGCAGCCGCCCCGATCGACAGCTCGCGCAAGTTCAACATCAACTCCGGCGAATTTTGCGCGTAACCATAGTAGCGCGGATGCACCCACGTCGTGCAGCGTGGCGCGATCACCTGGCCCGCACCCGCCACCGCGCGCTGCTCCCAATGCACCTCCAGCACCGCGATTCCCTTGCCCCATGCATCCGCGATATCCTTCAGCGTCGCATTGAACCCATTCTCATCCGCCGCCGCTCGCGGATTCATCCGCCACAAAGTTTGCTCCAAAAGTTTTGCCCGCTTCACCGCTTCGCGAGAAGGCTTCGCTCCCGTCAACGCATACGGCTGCACCGCCCAAGACTCCCCGCACACCGCATCCTTCAAATCATTCAGATTCTTCTGCAACCGCGGCCAAGTATCCTCCATCAGATCAAACAACTCCCACTGCGCCACCAGATTCCCGCTCAACGCCGAACGCAAAACCGAATGAATCATCTCCGGCGTATAACTCCGCGCCATCGCCGACATCCACCGATCCCGCGCCCTCGGCAACACAATCCTCTGCAACGCCTGTGCTGCCGGAGTCCCGCCGGCAGTCGAGACGCCCCCGCTCTCATCCGTCCGTTTAGATTGCACCGGCCCTTCCAACACAGCGCCAGCCTTCCCCCATCGACTAAAAACTCTCTCCAAAATCTTCATAATAAATTCCTCCTTAAATTCTCGTTAACCATTTATCACTCAGCCCCGACCTTACTGATTCGGCTATCGTCTATTAGCTATTGGCCATTTCCCTTTTCCGTTTATTCAGCGTATTCCGCGGTTTCTCTCTATGCGTTCTCTGCGGTTAATTCCCCATCTCGATGTTCAGAGTTCGATGTTGGATGTTCGATGTTTCCTTCATACCTCATACTTCATAATTCATACCTCTCCCTACGCCGCCATCCGCAACCTCCTCGGCCTAAACACCACCTCCTGCCTCTCCGCCGCCATCCTGATCCCCTCCACACTCACCACCGCCCCCGCCGCACCTCCGCGCAACGCCCACAACGCCAGCTTATGCGCATCAAACGTATCCCCGTGCTTCCCATCCGCCGCCGTATCCGTGCTGAACGACCCGCGATCCCTTTTCACCAATCGAAAATCCTCTCTGAGATACCGCTCCGGTGCCAACGTCAGATGATTATCCTCCAACTCCCCGATCAATAAGTTCCCGAGATACGCCTTCATCACCATCGCATCCTCATTGATTCCCGGCGCACTCTCGCTCCCCACGATCAACTCCACCGGCACCTCACCCGCGATGTCCCGTGATAGCTCGATCGCAAAATATCTTTCATTCGTCGCATCAATGCACAACCGCCGCGCCGGTCCTCCCCGCGACCGCTGATTGATCGTCTGCACCACGCGCCGCACGCGCTCCTTCGACACTGCCGGATCCCGCGTCTTCCACACCAGCGTGAGTCGCCCGATGAGTTCCACCCCGCTCGACTCCATCACCGTCAGCGCCGTCGGATTACTCGATTCCTTCTCCGTCGTCGCCAGGTCCAGCCCGATGCCCACCGGATTGTTCGTCAGATGATCGCGCAAGAACGCCATCGCGATTGTCATATCCGCCTCATCCTCGATCACGATGCACGCGCAACTCCCGATCCCTCGCGCCTGCGCCGATTCCAATTGCAACAACCCGCACGCTGCCGTCCCACCAAACACAAACTTCACCGCGTAATTCCGATCCCACGCATCCTTGTCCAGCGCCCGCGCACGATGCTCATCCGGGCTCAGCGGCTCTCCGCGCTCCAGGTCATACACCGGCACCCCATCCGCCCACGCATCCTGCGCATCCACCCGTAGCACCATCACGCCCGCCTCGCTGCGATACCAATTACCCGTCGCACACGGCGCGAACTCCGTGCCGCTCTTCGGCGACAACATCTCGAACGAATAATGCGAATCATCCGGCGGCGGAGTCGTCGCCAGCGTCAGGCGAAACGTCGGATTGCTGCTCACGATCGGCTCCACCGCCTCCCACACTTCCCGCCAATTCTTAACGCGCCCGATCTCATCACACATCAAATCACCCGTCTCACCCACCGTGTCCGCACGCAACGCCACCACCTTCGTCCGCGAATAAATCGTCTTCGAATGATAAAACCGAAACTCCAACCGCTGCGCCTCATACAGGTTCGCAAAATCATCCGCCGTCACCGCGCTCACCATGCGCCCCGTCTTCCCATCCACGACTTGCAGCAAACCTTCCGCCTTCTCCGCCTGTTTCGCCAGAGCCGCGATCGCCCGCTGAATCACCTCCGCCTCCTTCCGCACAATTTCACGAGCCAGATTCAACTTCGCACTACCGAACACCACCGTATGATTCGCCCGCTTCATCATTTTCTTTAAGGCGAGCGCCGCAAACGTCGTCGTCTTCCCAAACTGCCTCCGCGCCACAAACGCCACCAACCGATGCTGCTCAACACCGCGAAGAAACTCCCTCTGCGCCGCCCGAAACTTGATGATCGGCTCCAATGTGCTGCCGGCATCTTGCCGGCAGCCTGAGCGCTCCCGCACATCCGCCCCGTCAACTTGGCAAGCCTGCGTCAACTCCTCCCTGCGCGAGCCCCCCTCATTTGGACTGCGGAGGCTCGACTCCGCTTTCCCCCCGAGGCGGCTTGACGCCTCGCCTCCCTTTACTACAGCAGGCGCCCCCGCCTGCTCTTGCCGTAGTGGGACAGTCGCCATCGCCTGTCCAGCCTCCCCGTAGCCGCGGACGTCAGTTCGCGCTAACTCCCCCTCTCGATTTTCGAATTTCGATGCATTGGCCAGCCGGTGCAACCGGTGTTCGATGTTAGTCTTCATTCCTCCCCCTCTTCTTCACATTGGCCCGCCGGTGCAACCGGCCCCCATTCTTCACCGAATAGCAGCACCCCCAACCTCTCCACCTTGACCGCCTGCGGCACCTGCGCCCCCGCGATCTCTTGAACTCTCTTGTCCTCGTACCACGCCAGAAACAACTCACACGTCCGCTGATTAAACTTCTCCTCATCCAGACTCATCTTCCGCCGATCCAGATCCAACTTCTGCAACCGCACCCACTCCCCCGCATCCTGCTGCTTCAATGCGAGCAACGTAAAAACCTTCTGCCCATAGATCGTGATCTGCTCGTCGTCCAGCGGCGGAAGCGTCTCCTGCAGCAACTCGATCAGAGTTTGCGTGGACACCTCCGCCGTCCGGAATTGTTCCCGGAGCTGCCACCACAACTTGAATTCCACCAGCGCCCCGATCGTCACCGCGATGTTCTGCTCCGCCAGCCAGTCACGCGTCTGCTCATTCGAGTTCTCCCTGGCATACTCGATGATCCCGCGCTGCTTCTCCTCCGCCAGCTTCTTCAACTGCGGCCGCGCCCTCAGCACATCATTCGGTTTCGTCTTCATGTTAACTATTGGGGATTACGAATTCCTCTGGTTGGTTCACGTGGTGAGCTGGGCATGCTGATCGCGGCCATCTGCCGTGATGCGCCACGAACGCAGCTCCGGGCTGATCGGTTTCGGCACCTGACAAATCAAGTTGCGATCCTTCAGATACAACAGCTCCGCGCGCACCTCCGCCATCGTCAGCTCCAGGCGACCTTCCGCTCGCGCCATTTGTAACAACAGCGACTCCGCCATCCCGCGACTGCTCACCTCCATGTGCGCATCCAGAAACCGCAACAAACTCAACCGCAACTGTTCCCGCTCGTCCGAAATTTGATTATTATTTTTCATTCAATGGCTCCTGTATTGCGCAGCGTCGCGATGATCCGATCCGGGATTGTATCCACCCGTGCGTGCACCACTTTCAATTTATCCTCCAGCTCCCTCCGCGTATCATCCACCCGCTGCAAAACCTCTTCGCGACTCTTATCCAGCCGGTCGTAAACCCCTTTGCGACGCAGCTCCGCCTCCCGCAACTCAAACTCCTGGTGTCTGCGAAACTCCTCCTCCAACCGTTTGAATTCCTCCTTGCTCGCAAAAGTCCCGTTCGCCTCCTTCAACACCTCCGCGCCAGTAGGCCGATCCTTGATCTCATGCCAGAGTCCCAGCACCTGGCGTACCCCCGCGATGATCGCCACCACACTCACACAAACCCACCCGATCGACGCAAAGTGATCCGCCTCCGGCAATGAATTGACAACCACCTCAGCAATCACAAACCGCCTCCTTTCCCATCCCGGTAGGGCGAGGTGTCCTCACCACGCCGCCGCCGAAGCCGCTGCGTATCCAATTTCCAAACAGCCCTTGATAACGTCTTACGCATCCCATCTCCCTCCCCTTTGAAATTTCAAATCTCAAATCTGAAATTCCCCCAATCCGTGTGATCCGTGTTCCATCCGTGGCTAACCCCTCCCCCTCTGAACGTTGGACGTTGAAAGTTGGACGTTGAACGTTCCCCAATGGCCCGCCGGTGCGACCGGCTTTCTTCATTCTCCCTTCTTCATTCTTCATTTGTTCGAGCCTCGTCGAGAGCCGCAACATCCCCGGCGAAACCTCCCACGCCTCAACCCTCTCCAGCAACCTCACCCCCGCCTTCGCCAAAGCCGCAAACACCAACTCACTACAAAACCATTTCCCCGATGAAGCCCGCTCCTCCTGCCGACGCGAAATGAACCGCGCCACCATCGTATAATCATAAGCCTTCCCCATCTGCTCCCACAAAAACTCGCGCACACATTCCTCCGCCTCCTCCGTCAACCCTTTCACCCGGAACAGATCCACCACCTCACCGCTCGCCACCACATCCCGCCACAACACCATCCGCACCCCCTCAAACTCCCGCGCCTCGACCACACACTCCGACTCCTCCAGCACGATACTCGCATGCGAATAAACACTCCGCGTCTGCCACCGAATCGCCCTCGCGATAAACCCCTTCCCTCTATGCAACGCAATCAACATAAAAATCTCCTTTCGCAATCGCCCTTCGTCCTCGACCCAATGTGCTGCCGGATTCCAGCCGGCAGTCCTGTCTCCGGCGGACACCTCCGCCGCAAACATCTTCACTTGGCCGCTCTCTATTTCTCCTTCGCTACCTTCGCGCCCTTCTATTCAAACTCCGTCCCCTCAGTTCTCTCCTGTTAAACTCCTTACCCACTCTCGATGTTCGGAGTTCGATGTTGGATGTTTGATGTTTCCCCTTCTCCCCTTTTTGCGCCTTCTGTGCCTCTTTGTGGCCAACCCTTTTTCTGTCCGTGTATTCTGCGTATTCTGTGGTTTACTTCCTGACCGCCTCCACCGCTTTTTCCGTCGCCGCCTGGATCGCCTGACTCGTCGCCGTGATGATCGCCGCCTGCGCCTTCCCCGACTGCTCCACCACATTCGGATCCATCTCCGCCTTGTACTCCGTGAACTTGATCCGCGTCTCATTCGTCGAATAACTCAGCTCAAACCCGTTGATCGACGCATTCTTCGGCGCCTCCACCGAAAACTTCCCGGATTTAAGGTCACCCGAGATCCGCGTCTTCGGCACCGCCTGCGAAACACTCGTGCAACCCGTGCACACAACGCCCACCATCAACCCCACCATCATAAACTTCATCTTCATAACTCTCCTTTGTTGTTAAAAATCGTCCTCGTCGTCGTCCTCGATTTCGCCCTTATCAGACTCGCCTCCCCTTCGTAGCGCCCGCGTCTCGCGGGCCGTACCGCAGGCGTCCCGCCTGCACTCCCCTTTGGAGTGCGGAGGCTCGACTCCGCTTTCCGCCCGAGGCGGCCTGACGCCTCGCCTCCCCATTCCCCCTCTGAACGTTGAAAGTTGGACGTTCGATGTTTCCGCCAACTCCCCTCTGAAAACTTCACACTGAAAACTTGAAACTCCCCCTTCAGAGCGATCGATCCCCGCCGGCGCGCCTCCTCCCGTCTATCATTCTCGGCCATGCTAGCCACTGCTTTTGCCCGGGCCTCCTCGGAAGCCTCGGCACACACACGCAGGCGACGGTCTTCATCACCGGCGGGGACCAAGGAGAGCGTCGGTGTTTCGCCCCTCTTGGCGATCCTCGTGCTCTCCATCTTCTGCTCTGTTGTCTTCTTCAACATTACGGGCATCAATCTGCCCGCTTTTCCGGAGATGCGTTATCCTTGCGTTCCACTACGTTCCAATACGTTCACACAAAATTTCAAAAAGTGATCTCGAAGACGATTTTCCCACCCCCGAAACCCAAAACCACCTCACACCGCTCCTTAAAATTCCTCTTCCCACTCACAAATCACCACGAACCCATTCCTCCTATTCGCCCCATAAGCCCTATCAGTCCCATCCCCTATACCGGATAACATTCCACGCTCCGAACTCTCCACCTTTGAAATCTCAAATCTGAAATTCTAGGCTATGGCCTATTGGCTATTCTCCACTCTCCCTCCGTTACCTCTGCGCCCTTCTGTTAAATCTTCTCCCATTCGCTTGACCCCATTCGGTTGAAAATCCCTTTTTGAATCTTGTGTGTTTCCTGATCGGGTTTGCAGCCATTTCCTCTCCGTGTTCTTCGTGTCTCCGTGGTATATTTCCCACACAACACCCCTCTGATAACTGAACACTGAAAACTTGTAACCCATCCCCATCCCCTTTAATTTCCTTGTTAGAAACGCCAAAGAGAACCTGGTCATGAACACTCCCTCTGACAAAACCGATTCCACCGCCCTCGCTGCCGAGCTGCGTTTCTTCCGCCTCGCGCTGCTTCTTTGCTTCGGCACCACCGTCTTGCTCATCGGTCTGCACATCCACTCGGACATTTGCGTCGTCGTCGGCTTCCTCTTCCTCCTGCCCACACTCTATTTGAAAGCTGTCCATCTGTTCCGCCTCCTGTACGATGCGCCCCTGATCGCCGCCATCCGCGAATCCGCCCTTTCCCCCAAAGACAAATCGCAAACCCATCAGCCCCCGAACTCCCCACCTTTGAAATCTGAAATCAGTAGCAAACCACAGGAGTAGAAGCAGAAAATGCTGGTCTGAGGATTTTGACTGCGCCACACGGAGCAGGTGAAAACAAAAAAGCACTCAAACCAGCACCGTTCGAAACTGGAAGTCCTGCGGCAGATTTGCAATCTC